>JAGACI010000112.1 GCA_017614185.1 Lachnospiraceae bacterium
CGTGAAGCACATGAAGACGGTGTCGGTTTCATCCTTACATGTGATAACGGAATAGCGGCCACAGAGCCGGTGGCTTTGGCCAAAGAACTTGGAATGAATGTGGTTGTAACTGACCACCATGAGGTTCCGTTTGATGAAAGTAACGGTGAGCGAATCGAGTGTCTGCCTCCTGCCGATGCGGTTATAGATCCCAAACAGAAAAACTGCCATTATCCTCAGGAAGGGATATGTGGAGCGGTGGTTGCTATGAAGGTTATAGAAGCCCTTAACGAAACGATGGGTTCGCCTCGGGGTCGCGACGAAATCCTTGATGAACTTTTACCCTTTGCAGCGCTGGCAACAGTTTGCGATGTAATGGAATTACTTGGTGAAAACAGGGTAATCGTTAAGGAAGGACTTAAACTTTTAAGGAGTAATCCCTGCAAGGGAATAGAGGCGCTTATGAGAGCCAACAGCCTTGATAAGTCAGGACTTAACGCTTATCACTTAGGCTTTGTGATAGGTCCCTCACTTAACGCTACGGGTCGACTTGATTCAGCGATGAGAGCCTTCGACTTACTTAAGGCAACGGATGACGCCGAAGCTGCGCTTATAGCGGGAGAACTTAAAAGCCTTAACGACTCAAGAAAGAGCATGACGCTTGACGGAACAAACAAGGCCAAAGAGATAATAGAAGAAAAAGGCTTTGATAAGGACAGTGTTCTGGTGGTATATTTACCTGACTGCCACGAAAGCCTTGCAGGCATTATTGCAGGAAGAATAAGAGAAGCTTACAATAAGCCCACATTCATCCTTACAGACGGTGAGGAAGGCTTAAAAGGAAGCGGACGCTCAATAGATGAGTACAACATGTTCGAGGCAATGTGCGAAGTAAAGGATGTCTTTACCAAGTTTGGAGGACATAAGCTTGCGGCAGGTCTTTCTCTTCCAAGGGAAAAGGAAGAGGAATTAAGGAAGAGACTTAACGAGAACAGTACACTTACCGAGGATGATTTTTACAAGAAGGTTCATATAGACATGATGCTTCCGATAAGCTTTGCGACGGAACCTCTCGCAAGAGAACTTGATCTTTTGGAGCCTTATGGCGTAGGAAACCCCAAGCCCTTGTTTGCCGGTAAGGATATTAAGTTTATCAATTCAAAAAGAATCGGAAACGGCGGAAAGTACGGAAAGTACACAATCCTTGACGAGCAGGGAAAGGGAAGGGAAGCAGTGTTCTTCGGAGATGCCGATGCGTTTGATGAGCATTTGAGAGAACACGGAAATGTCTCAAATATTACTTACCAGCTTGGTTTAAATACCTATAGAGGCATAACCTCAGCGCAGATTATTATAGAAAATTATTGTTAGAAAGGAGGAGCGAACTTAAGTGTACGCAAGAGTCATTATAGAAATTTCACATGAGAGTCTGGATCGTACATTTGAGTATCGCATCCCCGAAAGCCTCAAAGGAAAGATAGAAGTCGGCAACATGGTCAAAATTCCTTTTGGAAAAGCCAACAGGATGATTACCGGCTATGTAACGGATATTACAAAGACTTCTGAGTATCCCGACGAGAAGATAAAGGACTTGGCGGGCGTAGTCAAAAATACCGTATCCATCCAGGAAAAGCAGGTCCTTCTTGCCTTATGGATGAAAAAGACATACGGCTCTACCATGATCCAGGCACTTAAGACCGTTCTTCCCGTTAAAAGGAGTGTTAAAAAACTCGAAAAAAGAAGAGTTATTTTAAACGTTGAAAAAGATGTTGCAGTTTCTGAACTTGCCGATGCCAAAAAGAAAAACAGAAAAGCCCAGGCAAGGCTTCTTGCCGAAATCATTGAAGCAGGCGAGATGCCTGAAGATCTGATTACAACAAAGCTTAATGTTTCAAAGACCTCTATCAATGCCCTTGAAGAAAAGGGAATAGTAAGAATCGAGACCGACAGAGTCTACAGGAATCCTTTTTCAGGTAAAGGCGAAGCAGGAAACAAAAAGATATTAAGTAAAAAGCAGCGCTACGTTGTAGACAGCATCACCAAAGCTTACATGGACGGTAAGAGAGAAACCTATGTAATAAGAGGAATTACAGGAAGCGGTAAGACCGAAGTTTACATGGAACTTATCGAAAATGTTGTAAGGCAGGGCAAGCAGGCAATCGTATTGATTCCTGAGATTGCACTCACCTATCAGACAGCAAAGAGATTTTATGAAAGATTCGGAGACAGAGTTTCCGTTATGAACTCAACCCTTTCTGAGGGTGAGAAATACGATCAGTTTGAAAGGGCCAAAGAAGGTGAACTTGATGTTATTATCGGTCCCCGCTCGGCGCTTTTTACCCCATTTTTAAACCTGGGACTAATCGTAATAGATGAAGAGCATGAGACTTCATATAAGAGTGAAGTAATGCCAAAATACCATGCAAGAGAAACGGCGGAAGAACTTGCAAGGTTATCAAATGCATCCCTTATACTTGGCTCCGCAACTCCTTCTTTGGAAGCAATTTATAAAGTAGAGAAGGGCATTTATAAAGAATATGTACTTGATGAAAGATTAAACGGAGGAGAACTTCCTCATGTTTCAATCGTTGACTTAAGAGAGGAATTGCGAAGCGGAAACCGCTCCATTTTTTCCTATGCACTTCAGGATTTAATTAAAGACAGGCTTGCCAAAAAAGAACAGATTATGCTATTTATTAACAGGCGTGGTTACGCGGGATTTATTTCCTGCAGAGCATGCGGTGAGGTAATCAAATGCCCACACTGCGATGTATCTTTACACGCCCACAATAACGGGAAGCTTATCTGTCATTATTGCGGATATACCACGGAAAATGTTAAAATATGTCCGAAGTGTGGCTCCAAGTATGTTTCGGGCTTTAAGGCCGGAACGCAACAGATAGAAGAAAAGCTTAAGGTGATGTACCCTGAGGCGAGAATTCTTCGTATGGATGCCGACACTACAAGGAATAAAGACAGCTATGAGGAAATCCTTTCCGCTTTTGCCAACAATGAAGCGGATATTCTTATAGGTACTCAGATGATAGTAAAGGGACATGATTTCCCAAATGTCACTCTTATGGGAATTCTGGCAGCAGATATGTCTCTTAGCGTCGGAGATTTCAGAAGTGCCGAGAGAACCTTTGAACTTCTGACTCAGGCAGCCGGAAGAGCAGGAAGAAGTGAGAAGCCCGGAGAGGTTGTTATCCAGACATATCAGCCTGACCACTATGCGGTTCAACTTTCTGCCAAACAGGACTATGTATCTTTCTACAAGGAAGAGATAGCCTATAGGGCCCTAATGGATTATCCTCCGGTAAGCCATATGTTATCAGTTCTTGTTCTTTCAAAAGATGAAGGAAAGGCAATAGGGATAACAGAGGAACTTGCGAAGGATTTAAAGAATAGATTCGATAATTTACATCTTATTGGACCTGCACCGGCAGGGATAAGTAAGATAAATGATATGTACAGATATCAGTTCTATGTGAAGGATTCGGATGAAGAACGCTTAGATGAGATGAAGAGCCTTTTGGAAGAGAAAACCAAGGCTGATGCTTACAAGAAAGACTTCATCCAGATTGATTACGATCCGATGAACATGAACTAAAGGAGGATTATATGGCACTTAGAAACATCAGAGAAATTGGAGACGAGATCTTAAACAAGAATTGTAAAGAAGTTACCCAGATGACAGACAGAACAAGGGAACTTATTGCAGATATGTTTGATACCATGTATGAGGCAGACGGCGTAGGACTTGCCGCTCCACAGGTTGGTATCTTAAAGAGAATCTTTGTTGTTGATACAACGGGTGAAGACCCTCATGTATTTATCAATCCCGTTATCAAGGAGACAAGCGGAGAGCAGACCGGAACGGAAGGGTGTCTCAGTGTACCCGGCAAGAGAGGCATCGTAACAAGACCCAATCACGTTGTCGTTGAAGCATTGGATGAGAACATGAAGAAGTTCACACTTGAGGGTGACGAGCTTCTTGCAAGAGCAATCTTACATGAGAACGACCATTTAAACGGACACCTCTATGTTGAAAAGGTAGAGGGTGAACTTGAGGATGTTACGGCAGAACCCGCAGAGGAAGAGTAATTAATGAAGATAGGTTTTATGGGCACACCGGATTTTGCGGTGGGAGCACTTGAAAAGATTATAGAGGCAGGGCATGAAGTTACATTGGTTGTAACCCAGCCCGATAAGGAAAAGGGAAGAGGCAAGGAACTTGCCTTTTCGCCTGTAAAGGAGTGTGCGCTTAGACATAACATTCCTGTTTTTCAGCCTGTGAAGATTCGCCTTCCCGAGAATGTGGAAGAGCTAAAAAAGTATGAGGCAGATGTATTCGTAGTAGCGGCATTTGGGCAGATTCTTTCAAAAGAGATTCTTGATATGCCACGTTTTGGCTGCATTAACATTCATGCATCACTCCTTCCAAAGTACAGGGGTGCATCCCCCATTGCATGGTCGATACTAAACGGAGATAAAGAAACCGGCGTAACCATCATGCAGATGAATGAGGGAATGGATACGGGAGATATACTTCTTCAAAAGGCTATAGCCATAGATAAGAAGGAAACAACGGAAGGCTTATTTGACAAGCTTATGGATCTTGGCGCTGAAATGATTGTTGAAGCGCTCGATAAGCTTTCAAAGGGTGAACTTACGGCTACACCTCAGGATGAAAGCCTTGCAAGCAAGGTAGGCAAGATGGATAAGACTTTCGGACTTATCGACTGGAATGAGGCAGCAGACGTAATAGAAAGAAAGATAAGAGGCCTTTACTCATGGCCAAGCGCATATACTTTTTTAAACGGAAAGAGACTTAAGATTTATAACGGCGATGTGGTTTCCCCGGATAATACAGCCAAACCCGGAAGCATCATCGCAGTCGATAAAGAAAGCTTTACGGTTTCCACGGGAGATAAGGCGCTTAAGATATCCGATGTCCAGATTGAAGGCAAGAGAAGAATGAACGTTAAGGAATTCCTTCTTGGAAATGCCATTAGTGTTGGAGATACTTTATGACTGAATCCAAAGTCAATTCAAGAGAACTCATAGTTACTATGCTTCTAAGCATCAATAACGGCGAAGAGTACTCTCATATATTAATAAAGAATGTTCTCGACAAGTATGATTACTTAGAGGGCAAAGAGAAGGCTTTCATCAAGAATGTCACGGAAGGAAGCATGGAGAGAAGAATCGAGCTTGACTACATCATCGATTCTTTTTCCAAAACTCCCGTTAAAAAGATGAAGCCTTTTATTAGGGAACTTTTAAGGATGAGCGTATATCAGCTTATGTTCCTTGACAAGGTTCCCGCATCCGCTGTAATAAACGAGGCGGTTAAACTTGCAAAGAAGAAAGGCTTTACGGGTCTTTCAGGATTTGTAAACGGCGTCTTAAGAGGAATCGAGAGAGGGAAGAATGATATTAAGTATCCTTCAAAAGACAAGGAACCTCTTAAAGCAAGAAGCATTGAATACTCAATGCCTGAATGGATAATAGAAGAGCTTGATTCATATATAGGAGAAGAGAAAACCGATAAGGTTCTTTCTGCATTCCTTTTACCAAGACCTGTTGTGATAAGATTTTCCAATGCCTTATCTTTAGATGAGATAAAAAAGCATGTTAAGGCTATGGAAGAGGTCGGAGCGAAGGTAAGTAAGCAGGCATACGGCGATAGAATCTATACATTAACGCATGCCGGAAGCATAGCAAAGTTATC
>JAGACI010000113.1 GCA_017614185.1 Lachnospiraceae bacterium
GCATATGCCATAAAGTATATGGATGTAATGCTTTTGGGGCTTATTCCCTTTGGCCTTGTTCAGGTTTATGCCGGCAGTTTAAGAGAGTGCGGCGAGACTATCATCCCCATGCATGCGGGTCTGATAGCTGTTGGAACCAACCTCATACTGAACTACATTTTGATCTATGGAAAATTTGGGCTTCCCGCTTTGGGGGTAATAGGTGCAGCTTTGGCAACTGTTATCTCCCGTTATGTGGAACTCCTTATAGTAGCAATCTATGCTCATGCTCATACAAAGAAGTTTGAGTTTATAAAAGGTCTTTACAGGAAACTCTTTATTCCCGGCAATCTGGCCTGGGACATTACCAAAACAGGGTTCCCTTTACTTGTTAACGAAACCATGTGGGCTGCAGGTATTTCCCTCATGGTACAGTGCTTTTCTCTAAGAGGACTTGATGTGGTAGGCGGTATAAACATAGCCAACACCGTAGGAAACGTATTTAACGCAGTTTACATTTCCATGGGAAGTGCCACGGCTATAATAATCGGTCAGGAACTGGGGGCAGGGAAACTTGATACCGTAAGAGGAACGGTTAAACAGATAATGGCTTTCGGAGTTTTGGGAAGCGTTATAACGGGTGGCCTTCTTGCTTTGACAAGTCCGTACTTCCCGTTAATTTATAACACTACGGATTCCGTAAGACACCTTGCTACGGGATTCATTTGCTGTTCGGCAGTCTGTGCGCCTTTAAACGCAATCACAAACATGGCGTATTTTACAATAAGATCAGGAGGTAAAACCTTCATAACATTCCTATTTGACAGCGTGTTTGTATGGTGCGTGAATGTACCCGTAGCGTATCTTTTAAGTGTTTATGCGCCTATAGCTATTATTCCTCTTGTGCTGATTGTATACAGCCTTGAGGCCCTAAAGGGTATTATAGGAATTGCACTTATAAGGAAAGGTGTATGGATTAACAACATAGTAAGCGAATACTAGAAGCGCTTCTTGACATATATTGCTTTCATGGGGCACATTTCCTGACAACAGAAACAGGAGATGCAGCCCTTTTTTGTAAATATGGCTTTCTTGTTCTCTATCTTTATGATGTGAGCGGGGCAGCTTTCGGCGCACTTTGCACAGCCGACGCACTTAGCCTTGTCAACTGCGGGATAAGAGCGGAAAAGCTTTTTGGCAACCGCAAGGAAAGGTTTTCTTATGAATGCGGGAACATGCGATGAGAAATCTACATTTGCCGCATCCGGAATCTTAAAAGGAGTGAGATTGTCGGGAATGGGGTCACCGAGAAGTTCGATTTCATCCTCGTGAACTAGTCCCTTTTCCTTGGCAATCTTAATCATTTCAACATCGGTCGGCTCAATCTTCATAAGTCCTGCGGCAAACCAGTCCTGTGTATAATGGTCTCTTGCTCCAAGGAGCATGTGGAGAGGATGAGAATCACCGCCTGTGGGTCCGTTTCCTTCCATGGCGTCGATTGCGTCAACGATTGTAAGGTTGGGAGCCACAACCTGGCTTAACTCAACGAGCATGTTTGAGAAGTCGTGAAGATTGGGGAACATGTAGTGCATCTGAGGCTTCTCAAGTCCGGGGATTGTTCCGAAAAGGTTCTTGATTCCGCCTGAATACATGGTCATTGCATGAGTCTTGAGCTTACAGATATTGATTATATAATCTGCTTCCACAATAGGATTAATCAGGTGGAAGGAGTGACATTTAAATCCTTCCGGTGAAAAAACTGTGGTAGCTTCAAAATTATCATTAAGGGTAAGGACGTCCGAAAGTGTATCTACCTGGCATGTGTGGTAAACATTTCTCATTGCGTTATGGTCATAGAGGCCTCCGGAGCTTTCCGCAAGAGTAATGTTCTCGCATCCCTGTTCGCGAAGCCACTTTGCAACCGCACGTATAACTGCCGGATGAGTGGTCGTGGGATGGTTTGGATTCTTTCCCATGATAAGATTGGGCTTGATTACAATCTTCATTTCAGGCTTCAAATCTGAAGCAATATCCTGATCGGCCATTATCTTGCAAATCGCTTCATATACCCCGGATTCATCATAGTTTTCTACGTTATAAAGTGATTGCTTCATGGGAAAATCTCCTTCTTATTTTTCTTACAGTTTAACTTGAATCTATAGAATTGTCTATTGTATAATAATTCTGATACCGATAATTGTTTCGTTTTCATTTTAAAGGGAGATTATTATGAAAAAGTTATACGATGCGATTATTCTAGTATTCTTTTTGGCTGTCATAGTCACAATGTTCATTCTCCAGAGCAGCAAATTGGAACTGTGCATTGCTATAATAGCCACAATTATCTTCATTATTTCTGTTTCGATAACAGCTGTCCAGAATAAGAAGTACCGCGAAGCGGGTTAGGCGTTACAAGGATTGCTGAGATTACAGAGTGATAATGAAAAGGTCCATCCGAAAGGATGGACTTTTTACATTTAAGAAGCGGAGTCGGAGGGATTCGAACCCTCGTGCCCCGGAGGGCTAACGCATTTCGAGTGCGCCCCGTTATGACCACTTCGATACGACTCCAAAACACCTATTTATTTTATAGTAGCGTCACTGTTTTGGCAAGAGTGAAAAGTACAAAACTGTTGTTTGGACCAAGGAATTTTAGTATAATTAAGGGTAGTATGGTCAGGTAAAGGCACAGTTGATATAAGGAGGTTACGGCATGAGACGAATCGGTATGTTAACAAGTGGCGGAGACTGTCAGGCGCTTAACGCTGCTATGCGCGGAGTTGGTAAAACTCTTCTTAAAAGTGGCGAGCAGGTCGAAATCTACGGATTTTTGAATGGCTACAGAGGCCTTATCAAATCCGAGTTTAAGATGTTAAGTCATTCTGATTTTTCAGGTATTCTTACCCAGGGCGGAACGATGCTTGGAACTTCCAGAACACCGTTTAAGACCATCAGAGAACCCGATGAGGAAGGCAACGACAAAGTTGAGTGCATGAAGCACACATACTATAAGCTTATGCTTGACTGTCTTGTTATTCTTGGAGGTAACGGAACACACAAGACCGCCAATCTTTTAAGAGAAGAAGGTCTTAACATTATCACTCTTCCAAAGACTATCGATAACGATCTTTGGGGAACCGATATGACATTCGGATTCCAGAGTGCCGTTGACATCGCGACTGAGTGTATCGATTGCATTCACACGACGGCTTCATCACACGGAAGAGTATTTATCGTTGAAGTTATGGGACACAAGGTTGGATATCTTACACTTAATGCAGGACTTGCAGGCGGTGCCGACATTATCCTTATTCCTGAGATTCCCTATGACATAGATAAAATTGTAGAGAAGATTAAAGAGCGCGAGAAATACGGAAGCACATTCACAATTCTCGCAGTTGCCGAGGGTGCAATCTCCAAGGAGAGAGCAGCCATGTCCAAGAAGGAACTTAAGGATGAGATGAAGAATTACAAATATCCTTCAGTTTCTTATGAAATCGCAGATAAGCTTGCCAAGGAAACGGGACATGAAGTAAGAGTTACCGTTCCCGGTCATACACAAAGAGGCGGAAGCCCCTGTGCATACGACAGAGTATTTGCAAGCAGACTCGGTGCGGAAGCCGGCAAACTGATTCTTGAAGAACAGTACGGCTTCATGGTCGGATACAAGAACAGAGAAATCGTTAAGGTTCCTCTTGAAGAAGTAGCCGGCAAGCTCAAATCCGTTGACCCGGATGCAGCTATCATTAAGGAAGCCAAGATGCTTGGCATCTGCTTCGGAGATTAAGACAGACAGAAGGAAGTAATAAAATGTCCTACACAGCCCTATACAGGAAGTTTCGTCCCGCGACATTCGAGGACGTAAAAGGACAAGATCATATTGTAACTACGCTTGTTAACCAGCTTAAGGCTAACAGAATCGGCCACGCATACCTTTTTACAGGTACAAGGGGAACCGGTAAGACATCTGTAGCCAAGATTTTTGCGAGAGCGGTTAACTGCGAGAATCCGGTTAACGGTAATCCCTGCGGTGAGTGCGCTACCTGTAAGGCCATCGCATCCGGCGCATCCATGAATGTTATGGAGATTGATGCCGCTTCCAACAACGGTGTCGACAATATCAGGGATATCGTTGAGGAAGTGTCATACTCTCCTGCCCAGGGCAAATACAAAGTCTACATCATAGATGAGGTTCATATGCTCTCGATAGGCGCCTTCAATGCCTTGCTTAAGACACTGGAGGAGCCTCCGAGTTATGTCATTTTCATTCTTGCAACCACTGAGGTTCACAAGATTCCCATTACAATTCTT
Organism: Lachnospiraceae bacterium; assembly: GCA_017614185.1. Next base: position 4,291 of record JAGACI010000113.1, read on the forward strand.
TCGCGTTGTCAGCGCTATGACTTCAGAAGAATCGGAATAGACGTTATCGCAGACAGACTTAAGGAACTCGTGGACAAAGAAGGCGTTAACGTCGAGGAGAAGGCACTTAAGTATGTGGCCAAGGCTGCAGACGGTTCGATGAGAGACGCATTAAGCCTTCTTGATCAGTGTATCGCGTTCCACCTTGGCAAGGATTTGACCTATGACATGGTTTTGGACGTACTTGGCGCTGTAGATACCGCAGTATTCAGCAGAATGTTCAAGTATATCGTACAAAGAGATGTGGCTTCTCTTGTTAAGCAGCTTGAAGAAGTTGTAATGCAGGGAAGAGAGCTAACCCAGTTTGTAATCGATTTTACCTGGTATTTAAGAAACCTCATGATGGTAAAGAGTACGGAGCATGCCGAGGATCTACTGGATGTTTCTACCGACAACTATAAGCTTATTAAGGAAGATGCAGGGATTGCTGACATCGAATCCATAATGAGATATATAAGAGTATTTTCCGAGCTTTCAACAAGCATCAGGTACTCTTCTTCAAAGAGAATTCTTATTGAGATTGCGCTGATAAAACTTTGCAAGCCTGAGATGGAAGTGACCAACGATGCTTTGGTCGACAGAATCAAGAACGTTGAGGAAAAGCTTGAAAAGGGTATCGTGGTAAATGCGGGTACTGTTCAGGCAGGTCCGGAGGCAGGCGCACCGGAGGCACCTAAGCCTGTAACCAAAGCTCCCCTTCCAAGCGCCATCCCCGATGACATTATGAGGATTGTGGAACGCTGGAACAGCGTTGTCGGAAATGCCTATGGCCAGCTTAAAGCGGTTCTTGCCCAGTCTTATCCGAGCCTTGGAGAAAACAACAGCCTTATCATCGCGGCAGCAGATATTTACTCTGAGCATTATTTTGGCGATGATGAACACAAGAAGGACTTTGAGAATCTTCTTGAGGAAATAACGGGCAAGCATGTGAATGTGGAGTACAGAACATCGGCTAGCAATGCTGAACGAGACATGAAATACCCCAACCTTTTGGAATGCATCAACATGGAGGTTGAGGTTGAGTCATAAAAAGATTTAACAGGAGGATTTATTAATGGCTAAGAGAGGAAACGGTTTTCCGGGAGGAGGAATCCCCGGAAATATGAATAATTTGATGAAGCAGGCTCAGAGAATGCAGCGTCAGATGGAAGAGAGCCAGAAGGAGATGGAGACAAAGGAGTTTTCTGCAAAGGCAGGCGGCGGAGCAGTTGAAGTCGTTGTAAACGGAAGCAGAGAAGTTTTGAGAGTTAACCTTACTCCCGAGGTTGTTGATCCTGACGATATCGAGATGCTTCAGGATTTAATCATTGCTGCTACCAATGAAGCATTGAAGGCAGTTGATGAAGCCAACCAGGCTTTGATGAGTAAGATGACAGGCGGAATCGGTCTTGGAGGTTTGCCCTTCTAATGGAGTTATACAGCGGACATATCAACAAGTTAATAGATGAGCTTTCAAACCTTCCGGGCATAGGATCCAAATCTGCCCAAAGGCTTGCTTTCCATATCATCAATATGCCCGCCGATAAGGTCAAGAGACTGGCAGACACTTTGGTTGACGCCAAGGAAAACATCAAGTACTGTTCATGCTGCTGTACTCTCACCGACAAGGAAACCTGTCCTATCTGTTCAAACCCCAAGAGAAACAAGAAGCAGATTATGGTTGTTGAGAACTCAAGGGATTTGGCCGCATACGAAAAGACCGGCAAATATGACGGAGTATACCACGTTCTTCACGGAGCGATTTCACCTATGCTTGGAATCGGTCCTAATGATATTAAACTGAAAGAACTTATGGTAAGACTTCAGGGTGATGTCGATGAGGTTATCATTGCAACCAACTCAAGCCTTGAAGGTGAAACTACTGCAATGTACATCGGTAAGATGATTAAACCCACGGGTATCAAGGTTACTAGAATAGCCAGCGGTGTTCCCGTCGGCGGAGATTTGGAATACATAGATGAAGTAACTCTTCTTCGTGCATTGGAAGGCCGAACAGAGTTATAGGAGTAGATATGCCAAGGGATGAAATGGGTGAATTACTGAAAAAGCATCGCCTTGTTACTATAAGGCGCGTACTTCTGGCGATTGTGGCAGTAGCCGCATTCGCTGTTTTCATGTACTTTCAGTATGTCAACAGACAGTATACGGAGATGGCTAAGGGGCCTGAACTTCAAAGACAGTCCGTTTCCGGAACCACAGACGTGGCTCTCGGCCTTAACCTTATCACATACAGCTGCGACGGTGCTTCGTGTATGGACGGCAAGGGCAACGCAATCTGGAACCAGACTTTTGAGATGCAGAATCCCATGGAGGCTGACTGCGGTGATGTTATAGCCTTCGCCGATTATAACGGCAGGGATGTCTACATCATGAACAGCGACAAAATACTTGGCCAGGTAAGCACCAACATGCCGATAAGAAAGCTCGATGTAACCTCAAACGGAGTGGTAATGACCATTCAGGAGGATTCTAAAGTTACCTGGATATATCTCTATGATTCAACAGGAAAAGAGCTCGCCTACTTTTCCACAAGAATGAGCAATACGGGATATCCTACGACAGTTTCGGTTTCTCCAAAGGCCAAGCTTGTCGGAATCGGGTATACATATCCCGAAGCCGGAGACCTGAAGACAAGAGTAGCTTTTTATAACTTTGGTGATGTCGGTGAAAACGAGATTGACCATCTTGTAAGTGTATACAACTACTCAGACACGTTCGTTCCTTACCTTAAGTTTATGAATGATTCCACAGCCTTTGCGGTTGCGGATAACAGGTTTATGGTTTATTCGGGAAGCGAGGTTCCGGAGATGAAGAAAGAGATTCTCCTGGACAGACAGGTTCTTGCCGTATATAATTCCGAATCATATATTGGACTGATTTTTTACAATGATGATACAGAATTTCCTTATAAGTTAGAGGTTTACGATACCTCAGGCGAACTTGCCACAACTATACCACTGGCTTTTAACGGAGTGTCCGACGTACAGATTGTTTTTGACGATGGAAGCATAATCGCTTACTCGGAATCAATGTGCTACATCTACAACATGTCCGGAAGACTTAAATTTGAAGGAAGCTTCGATAACGGAGTCAGAATCATATCGCCCCAGAACGGAAAGTACAAATATCTTATAGTTACCAACGATTCAATATATACCGCGGGGCTTAATTAACGGAGACAGAATTGAATTTTTTACTTATATTTCTTGCATTAATAGGAATCTGGAGAGTTTACGACGGATTCAAAAACGGGGTTGTCAAAGAGATAATCTCTCTTATCACCCTTGTGATTTTAGCTCTTGCAACAGTGCTTATCTCAAAAGCCATCGGAGCATATTTTGACAAACAGATAATAAACATGGCGACAGCCGTTTTGATGTTTTTGATTCTCTGCATCGCACATACGGCATTAAAGTTTGTTTTCTTCTCGGCGAAACTTATATCAAAGCTTCCCGTGGTTTCGACATTTAACAAGCTTTTGGGCGCAGCATTCGGCGTTGTCGAGACAATTCTTTTTGCCTGGGTTATTTTTACATTTGTCATGTATATGGATTTGGGAGTTTTGGAGGAGGAGATTATTCTCTACACGCAGGATAACGCAATTCTTACTTACCTGTATGACAGAAACTACCTTGCATACGAGGCGGGCAAGATTATCCCCCACATTCCCTTTTTGAAATTCTTACTGGAAGAGAAAAAGATTTAATGGACAAAATACATTTGATAATAAAGGCAATCTCGCTTCTTGCAATCATATGGTTCATGATTCC
>JAGACI010000114.1 GCA_017614185.1 Lachnospiraceae bacterium
TGAGCAGCCCACATCTGATGCTGTCCGACATCTGTCGTGATAATAGCCTCGCCATTTGTAAGCTCATCAATCTTTTCCATGATATAAGGGCATGAAAGAACGCTCTTATCATAGGTCAAAGGGAATTTCTTTTTAAGTTCTTTAACATGCTTCATCCACTCAGAGTGATTAAGTTTCTCAAGTCTCTTGTTTAGATCCTGAAGAACAAGTTTCAAATCTCCGACGATATATGCATCCGTCTTAATATTTTTATCAACCTCGGCTGCATCGATATCAATCTGTACAACCTTTGCATTTGCAGCAAATTTCTTGGCATTTCCGATTACACGGTCTGAAAATCTTGCGCCGAGAGCTACAAGAAGGTCGCATTCACTTACACCAAAGTTACTTGCCTTGGTTCCATGCATACCAATCATTCCGGTGTAGCGCTCATCTCTTCCGTCAAATACGCCTTTACCCATAAGCGTATCGCACACAGGAGCATCAATAAGTTCAGCAAACTTTCTTACTTCTTCATACGCGCCTGAAGCAACAGCACCGCCACCGACATAGATAAAGGGCTTTTCTGCCTTCTTTATTCTTCTTAAGATTCTGTCGGTTTCAGTTTCATCCGGCTTATATGAAGGCACATACTCTTTTGCTTTCTTTTTGGTAAATTCACATTTTGCTGCGGTTACATCTTTTGTGATATCAACAAGCACAGGACCGGGACGACCGCTCTTTGCTATATCAAATGCCTTTCTGATAGTATCAGCAAGGTTCTTAACGTCCTTAACGATATAGTTATGTTTCGTTATAGGCATCGTCACACCTGCAATATCAATCTCTTGGAAGGTATCCTTTCCAAGCATGGGAAGGACAACATTTGCTGTAATTGCAACCATGGGAACGGAATCCATAAATGCTGTTGCAATACCGGTAACAAGGTTAGTTGCACCGGGGCCTGAAGTAGCAAAGCATACACCTACTTTGCCGGTTGCTCTCGCATATCCGTCTGCCGCATGTGCTGCACCTTGCTCATGAGATGTCAGAATATGATTAATCTCATCGGTATGGTCATATAAAGCATCATAGATATTTAAAATTGTTCCTCCGGGGTATCCAAATACTGTGTCTACACCCTGTTCCAAAAGACATTGAATAACTATTTCAGATCCGGTAAGCTGCATCGTAAATCTCCTTTTTACTGTCTGTATTCCAAAACTGCACCGCGGTTTCCGCTGGTTACAAGTTTTTCATATCTTGCAAGATATCCTGTGGTTACCGAAGGAGTCTTGGGTTTCCACTCAGCTTTTCTCTTGGCAAGTTCTTCATCGCTGACCTTAAGTTCAAGCACTTTGTTAGTTATATCAACTAAGATTGTATCACCTTCTTTAACCAAAGCGATAGGTCCGCCAACGGCTGCCTCGGGTGATACGTGACCGATGGAAGCACCCCTTGAAGCTCCTGAGAATCTTCCGTCAGTAATAAGAGCAACAGATGAGCCAAGTCCCATACCGGCAATTGCTGATGTAGGGTTAAGCATCTCTCTCATTCCGGGACCGCCTTTAGGTCCTTCGTATCGGATGACAACCACATCACCTGCAACAATTTTGCCGCCTTTAATAGCAGCTATTGCATCTTCCTCGCAGTCAAATACTCTTGCAGGGCCTTCATGAATCATCATTTCAGGAACTACTGCAGACTGCTTTACTACGCTTCCGTCAGGAGCGAGATTTCCTTTAAGAACAGCAAGTCCGCCGCTCTTTGAATAAGGATTCGATGTGGGTCTTATGACATTTTCATCTTTATTAATACAGTTTTTGATGTTTTCGCCAACAGTCTTACCGGTAACTGTCATACAGTCTCTGTTGATAAGACCGATGTCATCAAGTTCTTTCATTACAGCCCATACGCCGCCTGCCTCATTAAGGTCTTCCATGTAGGTATGACCTGCGGGTGCAAGATGGCAAAGGTTAGGAGTTTTGGCACTGATTTCATTAGCATAAGCGATATCGAAATCAAAACCTATTTCATGAGCAATAGCAGGAAGGTGAAGCATTGAGTTGGTGGAACATCCAAGTGCCATATCAACTGTCAAAGCATTGATAATTGCTTCCTTTGTCATGATATCTCTGGGTTTGATATCCCTCTTAAGCATCTCCATAACAGCCATTCCGGCATGTTTTGCAAGCTTGATTCTCTCAGAATATACAGCAGGAATGGTACCGTTACCCTTAAGTCCCATTCCAAGTGCCTCGGTAAGGCAGTTCATGGAGTTTGCGGTATACATACCGGAGCATGAACCACATGTCGGACATACCTTTTCCTCAAACTCTCTTACATCCTCTTCTGTCATTTTGCCTGCAGCATGAGCACCGACAGCCTCAAACATTGAAGAGAGGCTTCTCTTCTCACCCTTAACATGACCGGCAAGCATAGGACCTCCGGATACAAATACGGTCGGCACATTGATTCTTGCCGCAGCCATAAGAAGTCCGGGGACATTTTTGTCACAGTTGGGAACCATAACCAAAGCGTCAAACTGATGAGCAAGTGACATACATTCAGTAGAATCGGCAATAAGATCTCTTGTAACAAGCGAGTACTTCATACCGATATGGCCCATCGCAATACCGTCACAGACAGCTATTGCAGGAAAAACCACGGGAACGCCGCCTGCCTCGGCAACTCCGAGTTTAACGGCATTAACAATCTTATCAAGATTCATATGTCCGGGAACGATTTCATTATAGGAGCTGACAATACCAACCATTGGCTTGCCCATCTCCTCCTCAGTAAATCCCAGAGCGTTAAACAGACTTCTGTGAGGTGCCTGTTGCATACCTGCTTTTACATTATCACTTTTCATTGTTAATCCTCCGATTTGTCAGCCTATTCTTGATGCGATTAAATCGCCCATCTCGCTGCATGTCACCTTTTTGCAGCCATCTGTGTATATATCTGAAGTTCTGTAGCCTTCCTTAAGCACCTGTTTGACCGCCGCTTCAATTGCATCGGCTTCTTTGTCCATATCAAATGAGTATCTAAGCATCATAGCTGCGCTTAAAACAGTCGCTATGGGATTAGCAATATTCTTGCCTGCAATATCGGGTGCCGAGCCATGGCTTGGCTCATATAAGCCAAATTTGGTCTCATTTAAGCTTGCAGAAGAAAGCATTCCGATGCTGCCTGTAACCATGCTTGCTTCATCAGATAAAATATCGCCAAACATGTTCTCTGTAAGAACGACATCGAACTGTGCAGGATCTTTTACAAGCTGCATAGCACAGTTATCAACAAGCATATGCTCAAGTGTGACATCCGGATAGTCCTTTGCAACTTCATTTACAACGCTTCTCCAAAGTCTTGATGAATCAAGAACATTTGCCTTGTCAACGCTTGTAACCTTGTTCTTTCTCTTTCTGGCAATATCAAAAGCCTTGATTGCTATTCTTCTAATCTCGGCCTCATTATAAGTCAGTGTATCAACAGCTGTTCTTAGACCGTTTTCCTCGTAAGTCTTTCTCTCTCCGAAGTATAATCCTCCGGTAAGCTCACGCATGATAAGCATGTCAAATCCCTTCTTGGCAACTGCTTCCTTCAAGGGGCATGCATCTGCAAGCTCATCATAAAGATATGCGGGTCTTAGATTTGCAAAAAGATTAAGTTCCTTTCTAATCTTAAGAAGACCTGCTTCGGGTCTTAACTTTGGTTCAAGTTTATACCAGGGTGATGTATTGGTGTCTCCACCTATGGAACCCATAAGTACGGCATCTGCACTCTTTGCGGTCTTGACTGCTTCATCAGTCAAAGGAACACCGTGAACATCAATGCTTGCTCCTCCCATAAGAATGTCTTCGAAACTAAATTCAGCTCCGTATATCTCGCTGATTTTCAAAAGAACTTTCTTGGCCTCAGCGACGATTTCAGGACCGATTCCATCTCCGGGAATACATGTAATCTTTTTGACCATCTTTGTTAAATACACTCCGTTACTCAAATTTTCAAAAATGCTTATATTACACAAAAATCCTGTATCCGAAACGGACACAGGATTTTGCTTACATTAAATTATTCGGCGTTTGCTTTCTCAACCTGACTGATAGCAGTCTTGGTCATAGGAATACGACAGTTCTTACTGTTACCAAACTCAACTATAACCGTATCATCATCAATAGCTATAACAACACCGTAAAAGCCTGAAGTTGTGAGAACGCTGTCTCCGATTTCAAGACTTCCAAGCATCTCCTGTTTCTGTTTCTGTTCCTTCTTCTGAGGACGAATCATTGCAAAGTAGAAAAATGCGACGATAATGACTAACCAGCCCACCAAAAACAAGGTGCTTGTCAGGGAACTACCCTGAGCAGCTGCATCTGCTGTTAATAGAATGCCCATTAAATTGCCTCCTGAAATAGTAAAATACAAGTTTTATGATACACAAAATAATCTTTTGGGGCAACCCTTTTTACAACCTAATCTGTAGTTTAACACATTATTACGTTAAAGTCACGAATTTTTTACTTAAAATCTACGAGTCTGCAGTATTCTTCTACATCCTTTAAAACGATATCAAGCGAAGCCTTCCAGAAATCAGGTTTTGTAAGGTCAACTCCCATTGCCTTTCCGCAATCCTCAATCGAGCAGGATACGGTGTCGTGAAGCATTTGTTTATACTTGGCTACAAAGCCGTCTTTATCTTTAAGGAACATAGCATAAAGTCCCTGTGAGAAAAGAAGTCCAAATGCATAAGGGAAATTATAAAAGCTAAGATAAGCTGAATAATAATGGCTCTTGTTAGCCCACATAAATTTATGCTTATACTCGGGATCTATTGAATCTCCGTATGTCTCGTCCTGAGCCTTAATCATAATTTCATTTAAGTCATCGGGCATAAGGAACTTGTCTGCGCACTGTTCAAATACTGTGCTCTCAAAAATATATCTTGATGTAATATCAATAATACACTGTAAAGATTCGGTAAGTGACTGATCAAGTATGCTTATCTTCTCTTCGTTTGTAGCAGATTGCATTGCATAGTGGCCAAGGAATGTCTCATTAAATGTTGAAGCAGTCTCGGCAATAGGCATTGTGTAATCGTGATTTAAAGGTCTCTGATTAACAATCTGTCTGTCATGGAATGCATGTCCAAGCTCATGAGCAAGTGTATCTACAGAACCAAACGTTCCGTCAAAGTTTGTCAGTACTCGGCTCTCGCCAAATCCCATAAGTTCAAAATCAAATGCTCCGCCAAGCTTACCCTGTCTCGGATAAAAATCAATCCAGCTGTTGTCAAAAGCTTCCTTCATGAAGTCTGACATATCGGGTGTAAATGTCTTAAAGCACTCAAGCAGATAATCACGGCAGTCCTCTGCAGTAAACTTCTTATCAAAGCTTCCTGTGGGAGCAAAAAGATCATACCAGGGAAGTCCGTTTTTGTGTCCAAGATACTTTGCTTTTGCCTTGTAAAAGCGTCTCAATGCAGGGATATACTCTTTCATTGAGTTCATCATAGCATCAAGTGTTTCGCGCTTCATTCTGGACTTGTAAAGGGCCTCGGAAAGGGGTGATTCATATCCTCTCTTTGCGCCAAGAGAAATCACCTGGTTCTTGATGTTATTAAGGGCAAATGCTACAGAGTCTTTAAACTTCTCATAGCTTGCCATCTCAGCTTCATAAGCTTTCTTTCTTACATCCGCA
>JAGACI010000115.1 GCA_017614185.1 Lachnospiraceae bacterium
CTTATCATCGGTACACTTCTCGATAACGGTTACAAATTCGTTACCGCCGTTTCTTCCCACAAAGCCAAAGTCCTTGGCCGAAGATTCGAGGATATTGGAAAAGTCGCGGATGACCTTGTCGCCCACATCCTTGCCGTTGGCCTCGTTGATGGCCTTTATATTGGAAATCTCGCTTACCATACAGCAGATTCCGTTAAGCGAATCCTTGGAACCGTGAGTATCAAAGAACATGCTGCAACTCGTGCGGTTCGGGATGCCGGTCTTGGAATCAAGGTACGCAAGGTTTTCAAGCTGATGGCTCTGAATCTTTAATTCCCTTAACTTAATGAAGTCATATATCAGAAATGACAGCGAAAGAATAATCGTCGCATACATGACACTGCAAAGAGTGAACAGGCTCTTGTCGACGAAAATGCTGGATTTCATGGTCTTATTGGTAAGAAGGATGATAAGGAAGATTACCTCCAGTATGATAAAAACGGAAAGTTCGATGACCTTTAAAGTTTTGAATCTGTAGACATTTTTTTTCATAAGGCTTTGAAAAAAACTCCTTCCTGCGATAATTCTTATTTATATAATAAATCGTTTCACATTTCAGTGTATAATTATGTAGATAATGGTGTATTATATAGATAGAGGACTATTCTTGAAACGGTGTTTCATACCTATATATTATAAACCAAAAGACGTTAATAATCATTAAAAATTGTGTCAAAGGTTGAGATAGGAAACTCTAATTAAAAAATAATTAAAATTTTTGCCAAAAACCTGGACCTTTTTCAAATAGAATAAGTCTTTACTTAATGAAAAGGATAAAGGAATGACTGATATATGATTACATTGGACGGTTTGAAGTACGGATTAAAATTTATAGCATCTGCTACCGCACAGACCTTTGACGCCGCATATGACCTGATAGTGGTTGACGATGAAGCCACACCCCTATCTAACGGACCGATTTCAGCCAATTATTACCCGACGGCAATAGCTACGGTAATCGCCCTCGCGGTGATAGCAATCTTAGCTGTATGGATGATAAGAAGAAGCGGATACAAAGCGCGACTTCTTGAATTGAGAGAAAAGGCCGGAGATACGAGCAAGGCAATTCCTTTTACCATCAGAGGAATCAAGGACGCGGTTAAGGAAGCAGAGAAAAACTTAATAACAATCTAGTGTTTATGGGGGGACCAATCAGATGATTGAGAGACGAAGAATTGACCGAGTATCCTACAACGCAGACAGCGTAATGGTCGTGCGTGAGGATTTAAAGAAGATATACTGCAAGGTTAAAAACTTAAGTCCTTTGGGAGTAGCTGTGACGGTGGATGGAGATACACCTTCACTCCTTGGCAAAGACGTAATAATCGTAGCCGACACATTGATAATGTATGCGGACGTTATTCGTGAAGATCCTGCCGAGGACGGTAACAGAATTGTTGCATTAAATGCCAAGAAATTTACAAACGAGGTTTTGGAGTATTTGTTTGAGCACATTGCTGAAGATGAGGAACAGTAAGTGCTAAGTCACAAAAGGGGAACAGAAAGGAAAAGGGAAAGAATGAAAAAGAACATCAGATTGAACAAGCAGATCATCAAAGCACTCTCAATCGGTATCAGTGCCGGAATGTTGCTTCAGCCTGTGTCAGCTTATGCAGCAGAGAATGAAGGCGCTGAACCCGAACCTTCTACAAGTGGTGTAGAGGGAACAACAACCGCTACAGCAACATCGGTTGATGAAACCGCGTATGTTGAGGCTGAAGGCGTTGCACAGGAAGCTGACGGAGAAATCGCTGATGCGGTAGATGCATATCAGGATGCGGTAGATTCCGTAAAGAAGGACATTTCCGAAAATATTGCTTCCAACATTGATTCGGACGTTTGGACAGAAGTTACCAATCTTGAGCAGGCTATCAGTGAGAACCAGGGCGCTCTCGATGAAGACTGCGAAAAAGCTGAAGAGAACATCAAAGAAATGTACAACAGCGCAGAAGACGCAGCCCTTTGGTCGGTATCCGCCAACAACCTTGCAGGCGACGCCAACGCTGATGTAAGCGCAGGCGATGCCGCTGTTGCCAAGGCAGATAAACTTGCCAAAGATACCGCTGATTTCGTTGACATGATGGCAGCTGATGTTTCAGATAACATGGAGAAGATCAGCAAGACCGGTAACCGCACTGAGGCCAAAAAGTATTATGATATGATTCTTGCCGATGTCAGCGCCGCAGATATTGTAGTAGATAAGGCAGAGAAAGATTTTGCCGATATTAAGACAGAATATGAAAAAGCCAAGGCTGATTATGAGACAAAGAGCAAAGCATATGACGCAGCTGTGCAGGCTTATGATAAAGCCAAGGAAGAATATGAGAAGTTAAGAGCAGAATCTGTCAGTGGCAATGAAAGCCATGTCGGCGATGCTCTTCGCAGACTCGCAATTCTTAAGGACAAGGCTGACAAGCTGGGCGAAGTTGCGGGAGAAGCTTCAACTACATACATGGAGAAGTCTGAAGGCTATCTTGAAATTGCGAGAAACGAACAGACCGTACTCGATGCCGAAGCCGACAAGGACCTTTCAATCGCTGAATGGAACGAGGTGCTTGACTCTTTGTTCGAAGCCATTATGAAGTATTACTACGTTCCGGACATGGTAGGCGGAAAGGTAGATTCCAACTTCGACTGCGAATGGACTAAGAGCAACAAGAATCAGAAGTTCAATTACTGTGTAGTTACATACAATAACGGCGAAGAAATTGTCCAGGAAACATTTAACTACGTGCTTTCTGAGAAAGATAATAAGGGTGTTGGATTCATCATCTTTAAGAAGAATGCAGCAGCTGACAACGGCGCGTTAAGTAATCCAAAGAATTTCGTGCTCGCAGAGTATGACAATCCCGATGACCAGGCAGATTATCACATTAACAGAAAGCCTAAGAACCTTACCGAAGAGCAGGCACAGGATACCAAGACATTCCGTGCTGCTATTGAAAACAGCCCTGAGATCAGAGCTGCTTACACAGATCTTTTAGACAAGCTTGATGCGGCAGACAGACAGTATGTTGAAGCTGAGAAGAAGGTTCGTGAGCTTCGTGACAAAATCAATGAACTTAAGTTAGAAGAAGCAGACAGAATTACGATTAAGCAGCTTCAGAACAATCTTGACAATGCCGAGAAGAAACTTAAAGAGGCTAAGGAAAAGAGGGACGATATTAAGGAGAAGATTGAGGAAATCAAACTTCCTGAGCCCGGTCCCGAACCCGGTCCCGAACCTGAGCCTACACCTACTCCCGAGCCCGAACCCGAACCTACACCTGAACCGACTCCTGCACCTGCACCGGCGCCCGCTCCGGCTCCGGCTCCTGCAATGGATATTCCCGAAGATGAGGTTCCTCAGGTTGAAGCTCCTGTAGAAGAACCTACACCTGTAGCTGAGATTGAGATGGAAGATGATGATGTTGCTCTTGCAGCTGCTCCTGTTACTGTGACCGATGACACCACGCCTCTTGCAAGCATACCTGATCAGACAGAAATGTCATGGTGGTGGTTGTTAATCATCTTGGTACTCGGTGCTGCCGGCGCAGAAATGTACAGAAGACACATGGCCAAGAAGAAAGCAGCAGAAATCAATACAACAGATGTGAAGTAATTACCTTCATGTGAATGTTTAAAAGTCGCCGTGCAGAAATGCACGGCGATTTTTTATACCTCAAAAAGTTTATTTAGAGTTAAAGCTTATGCATATCGGAAACGAATTTTTAAGAAATGGTTTATTTAAACGCGCATATTTGCACTATGTTGCGGGAAATGGGAGAAATATATAGGTTTAAAAATTTGGTAAAATGTAGTATAATTACAATACGTCAATGGGGTTATGACAATGAAGAAATATTGAAAGTTAAGGGTGAGCAAATAAGCGAATTTATATAAATGTATTTGGAGGGTTCATGAAAAGAGAAGTTGTAATTATCGGGGCGGGCGTTGTCGGCTCCTCGATTGCAAGAGAATTATCTCGCTATGACGTGGACGTATGCGTGCTGGAGAAAGCATCCGATGTCTGCGAGGGCACATCAAAGGCCAACAGCGGGATAGTTCATGCGGGTTTCGACGCGGAGCCGGGTACTCTGAAAGCCCGTTATAATGTTGCGGGAAGCCGTAAGATGGAGGCCTTGTCCCGCGAACTTGATTTTTCCTATAAGAGGAACGGTTCACTTGTCCTTTGTTTCTCAAAGGACGATTATCCCAAATTAGAAGAACTTAAGAAGCGTGGCGAGTCTAACGGTGTGGTAGGCGTTACGATCCTTACCGGTGACGAAGTGCGTAAGATGGAGCCTGCAATCTCGGATGAGGTTGTGGCTGCTTTGTATGCGCCCACGGGAGCGATTGTGTGTCCCTTCGGACTTACGATAGCCATGGCGGAGAATGCGGCTGTTAATGGCGCTGAGTTTAGATTTAACGAGCCTGTGACGGGCATTAAGGCTGACGGTGACGGATTCGTAGTGACCACCGATAAGGGCGCTTACGAGTGCAAGGCGGTCATCAACGCGGCGGGCGTGTATGCGGACGCCATCCACAATATGGTCTGCGCCGACAAGATTCATATTACGGCAAGAAAAGGCGAATACTGCCTCTACGATAAAAAGGTGGGAGGAACGGTTTCATC
>JAGACI010000116.1 GCA_017614185.1 Lachnospiraceae bacterium
AAACTGGTGATACCGACTTTGGAAGACACATCCATGATAAGTAATCCGGATCCTTTGGGAAACACCGGATTTGGCGTTGATTCGGGTGAGGCGGAAGGAAGCTCTTCAGGTAAAGTAAACATCAACACTGCAGATGTTTCACAACTTTGTACACTTTCCGGAATCGGCGAAGCAAGAGCCAGGGTCATCATCTCCTACAGAGAGGAAAACGGACCCTTTAAGAGCATCGAGGACATAATGAATGTGTCCGGAATTAAACAGGCATCTTTTGACAAGATTAAAAGTGACATTTGTGTCAACTAATGTGAGGACAAATGAATAAGCGGGTTTTGGTTGTTGATGATGAAAAATTAATCGTTAAGGGAATCGTTCTTAGTTTATCTTCCGACGGCTATGAAGTTGACTGCGCATACGACGGAGAAGAGGCCATCAATATGGCTTCGGCCAAGGAATATGACATAATCTTACTTGACCTTATGCTTCCGAAGGTGGACGGCCTTGGAGTATGTGAAGCGATAAGGAAGCATTCAAATGTTCCGATTATCATGCTTACCGCCAAAGGCGATGACGAAGACAAGATTAAGGGACTTGACTGCGGAGCGGACGATTACATAACCAAGCCATTTAATATCATGGAAGTCAAGGCAAGGATGAAGGCTATCTTCAGGCGTCTTGACGGCAAGGGCGGCGAAGAGGAGAATATTTTATCTTACGCAGACCTTAAACTCGACATAACCCAGAGAAGGGTTTACATCGGTGAGAAGGAATACAATCTTACCGCCAAGGAGTTTGAGTTACTTGAACTTCTTGTCAAGAACAGAAACAAGGTATATAGCAGAGACAGCCTGCTTAAACTTGTATGGGGCGACAATTATCCCGGTGACGTAAGAACCGTGGATGTTCATATCAGAAGACTTCGTGAGAAGATTGAAGTTAATCCCGGTGAACCGAAATACGTTCACACCAAGTGGGGCATGGGTTACTATTTTAACGTAGAATAAATGGACGAAAATACTAGAAACAAACTCAATACCTTCATTACTCAGACCTGGCGTATGAGAAGTCTGAAGGTGCGTATTTTTCTAATAATTCTTGTGGTGGGAGTCGTTCCTGCGCTTATCTTAAGGGCAGGAATCGTCGGCAACTATGAAAAGAGAGCCATAAACCAGAGACAGAATGTGGTTCAAAACCAGATGAAGATTCTCGCCAATCACCTTATTACCTATAACTATCTTGCTGATACCTCATCACCCGTTATAAACGCTGAACTTGAGATGTTAACGAACCTCTATGAGGGGCGTGTTTTAATCATCAACAAAAGCTATAAAGTCGTTAAGGATACCTATGGAATAAGCGAAGGCAAAATCGCGATTTCTGAGGAGGTTTCAAAGAGCTTTAAGGGTGAGTATATTACCAACTATGTTGAGGCGGGTACCGACAACAGAGAAGGATATATCGAGATGACGGTTCCCATCATCGAGACAACCGTAATCCCCGCAGCGTTAAGTGAAACAGGCAAGGAAGAGGAGACGACGGATGTACTTGGTGTTATGCTTATAAGCTTTTCGGCGGAGAGCATTACCGTCATAAAGGACCTTTTACTTAGAAAATCAACCATCCTCGAGATTCTGATCATCATCGCAATCATTGGAATTGCCGCATTCCTTGCGCTTTTCCTGGCAAAGCCCTTTGACAAGGTTACGGATGCTATTATCGATGTTAAAGAGGGCAGGAGAAACGATGCGCTGCCTGTTCTTGACTATGTTGAGACAACTCATATTATCGATGCATTTAACCAGCTTCTTGAACGTGAACGACTGCTTGATGAATCAAGGCAGGAATTCGTTGCCAATGTCTCACATGAACTTAAAACGCCGCTTACTTCGATGAAGGTACTTGCGGATTCGCTTCTTGAAACAAGTGATGCTTCACCTGAATTATACAGAGAGTTTCTTACCGATATCGCAAGAGAGATTGATAGAGAAAACAGTATTATTACAGACCTTTTGGCGCTTGTTAAGATGGACAAGACAGCCAATGAACCAAATATCGGTAAGGTTAAGATAAACGATCTTTTGGAGATAATTCTTAAAAGACTTCGCCCTATCGCAAGAAAGATGGACGTTGAGGTGATGCTCGAGTGCCACAGAGAAGTTGAGGCAGAGGTTGATGAGGTTAAGATGTCCCTTATCATCTCAAATCTTGTTGAGAATGCAATCAAGTATAACAAGGAGCATGGTCATGTCACGGTAACTTTGGATGCCGACCACAAGTCATTTACATTAGAGGTCAAGGATACCGGTATAGGAATTCCAAAGGATTCGATAGGCCATATTTATGAGAGGTTCTACCGCGTGGACAAATCCCATTCGAGGGAGATTGGCGGAACCGGTCTTGGACTTGCAATCACAAAGAATGCGATTTCAATGCACAAGGGAACCATTAAGGTAACAAGTGAAGAAGGCGTGGGAACCACTGTTGTTGTAAACATACCTCTTATATACGTAAAGAAAGATTAAGGCTTTTATGAAAGTAAAAAGACTGATTCTTGCCATTATCTTAATCCTTTCATTTGCACTTGCAGCGTGTGGGAAGGATGCAGAACCTTACGGCGAGAAGGTAATGCTTAATTTCATAAATCACGAAGGAACAAAGCTTGAGACGAGAGAATATTATCTTCGTTCGGATCAGGACGATATCACTGCGTCCGTAGAGGAGATTTTATATGAACT
>JAGACI010000117.1 GCA_017614185.1 Lachnospiraceae bacterium
ATCTGTATGGCGACAATGCTTCATACAATCGCAACCGGAAACATGACTCCTTCATACAGAGTTTTGAAGGACGGAACAGTCAGACAGGTTTATTTCTACTGCGTCGACATTTCCGAGTTTACGGTTAACAAACTTTCAGACAGAGGAAGCCTTTCAGCGAAGGGTATTGTTACAAACGTACAGGACTTCATCTGTACCGTAAGCAAAGGACTTGGATTGTAGTATAATAATCGGGTAGGAGCAATCCTGCCCGTTTGTTTTTGGAGGAGATATGAGTAAGTGTATTTTGGTATGCGCCGGTGATTTGACGGTGGGAAGTATCCCCATTTCTGAGGGAGACTATGTAATCGCAGTTGACGGAGGCTTAATGTACTGTGAAAGCCTTGGAGTTGAACCTGATTTGGTTGTTGGCGATTTTGACTCTGTTACAGATTCGTTTATGGGAGCTCTTGAGGAACTTGAGAAAAGCTTCCCTGAAAAAGTTGTGCGCCTTAATCCCGAGAAGGATGATACAGATACGCTTGCCGCATTAAAAATCGGAATTGAAAAAGGGTATGACACCTTCTATATGTATGGCTGCGGTGGCGGAAGGTTAGAGCATACCATCGCAAACATCCAATGCCTTATTTACTTAAAGGACAGAGGCCTTAAAGGCTACATCATGGAAGGCGAGGGAATGACCTTTGTTATAAGGGATGAATCCGTCGGCTTTAAGGAGTCAATGGAAGGATATGTTTCTCTTTTTGCTCTTGATGGAAAGATTAACGGAGTGACAGAGAAAGGGCTTAAATATACGCTTGATGATGCTGAGCTTACATACGGCTATCCGCTTGGCGTAAGCAATGAATTTATCGGCGTTTCATCAGAGATCAGCGTCTCCTCGGGCACTGCTCTTGTTGTTGTAAATTGGGCGTAAATTTGGTACAATATAGCATATATTTTTTAATCGGGGGATTACAAATATGAGCTATGGCAACTATAGTTTTGATGCCAGAATTAAGGAGTCTATCAGAGGATATCATCTAAAAGATCTTTATGATTTAAGCGTTATCGAGTTCATGATGCGCGATATCCACAACAGATACAACGTAGGCTTATTTCTAACCGAGAGGCACGGAGAATGTACCTTGAAGGTAGGCGACTGGGAAGAGGATTTCATCGATCCCGTTGCCACACCCGGTATCAGAGTCAGGTTCAGAGACAGAACCATGGCACACCTTCACTTAAAAAATGATGTGGAGGAATGCATACCGGCAGTCAATAATCTTGTTAAGCTCATGGAGGAATGGGGCGAGAAGAGCTTCATGGCCAAGGAACTTTCTTCTTATAAAGGAGAGCTTGAGCACAAGATCAGAATGGAAAGCGTTCGTGAGGAAGACAGAGACAAGCTCGATGTCTTAACAGGAACCTTCACCAAGGACTATTTTGAATCAAGAATCAAAGTCATTGACAGAGCGGGTATTGCACCTGTTGCGATAGTGCAGGCCAACATCAATGACTGCAAATGGTATTATGATAACTTCGGCGAGGATGAGAGCGACAGACTTATTAAGATTGTTGCGGATTTCCTTATGGAAGCGGCTAAGCCTGAGTACGTAATCGGCAGATGCGACGGAGACGTATTCAACGTCGTTATTCCGATGCCTGAAGATCTGGAGGCAGAGCAGTATGTCACAGCTGTAAGGAATCTTGCAGACAAGTTTGACGACCCTGTTCTCTATCCTTCAATTGCCTTTGGTATCGCTTACAAGGAGAACGTTGAAGAGAACATCTCCGATAAGATTTCAGAGGCAGAATACGAAATGTTTATTAACAAGCTTGACATCAAGAATGTACCCGGATACAGGGATAAGCTTGAAAAGGGGAAACGTGGCTAAGTTTGATTTCAGTTCTGATGATGTTCATTACAATGACTACATCAAGAACATAATGAGCAGTCCCGAAGAACTTTGGGATGTGCTTGATGGAGACAGAAATGTAACGGGTAAGACCCATAAGAGAAAAGATCCTTTGGGTCCAGGTGAATACCATCAGGTGGTAACCGGATTTGTAAGAAACTCCAAGGGTGAATATCTTATTATGAAGAGAGCGCCCGAGAAAGGTTTTGCAGGATACTGGGAGGTACCCGGAGGAAGCGTTACAGCCGGAGAATCGTCCTATACAGGCATTGTAAGAGAAGTGCTTGAAGAAACAGGCATCGATGTTTCTAAGGACCCTTATAAGCTTGTTACGAGCTATAAAGGAGACCATTATTTTTCAGACGCCTGGCTTTTTGAAAAAGAGTTTGATTTAAAGGATGTCAAATACCAGAAAGGTGAAACCTGCGATTCATCCAAGGCGTTTGCAAAGGATATAATTGAAATGGAAGCGAGTGAGAGATTTACCCCCTTCCCATACTTGAGAGAAGTCTTTGAGAAGATTGGAGAAGCCCTTTAAATAAGGGCTTTTTCTAATTATAAAAAAAGTATAAAATCGTACTCGAGAAGCAAATAGGAGAAAACAAGAGAAAAATGGAGTATACAAGAGTATATGCAAGGATATATACTTATAAATGCGGTTGCAATTAAACACCCCAAAAACTAATATAGGATATGTTGATTGGCACTCAATTAATTAGAGTGCTAATAAAATGAAAACAATATTTGTTTTTACATAAAAGGAGGCATTAATCATGAAGTTAGTACCACTTGGTGACAGAGTTGTATTAAAGCAGTTGGTTGCAGAGGAAACAACTAAGTCAGGAATCGTTCTTCCCGGACAGAATAAGGAGAAACCCCAGCAGGCTGAAGTTATCGCAGTAGGCCCCGGCGGAGTTGTTGACGGTAAAGAAGTTAAGATGGAAGTTAAAGCCGGACAGAAGGTTATTTATTCCAAGTATTCAGGAACCGACGTCAAGATTGACGACGAAGAGTTCATCATCGTTAAACAGAGCGATATTTTGGCTATATTAAAGTAATAGATTCGGAGGCGAAACATAATGGCAAAAGAGATTAAATACGGCGCAGACGCACGTGCAGCACTTGAGGCCGGCGTTAACAAGTTAGCTGATACAGTAAGAGTTACACTCGGACCCAAAGGAAGAAACGTAGTTCTTGATAAGTCCTACGGTGCTCCCCTTATCACAAACGATGGTGTTACCATCGCAAAGGAAATCGAGCTTGAGGATGCATTCGAGAACATGGGTGCACAGCTCGTTAAGGAAGTTGCTACCAAGACTAACGATGTTGCAGGTGACGGTACCACAACAGCTACAGTTCTTGCACAGGCAATGATTCATGAAGGAATGAAGAACCTTGCAGCAGGCGCTAACCCCATCATCCTCAGAAAGGGTATGAAGAAGGCAACAGATGCTGCAGTTAAGGCTATCGCAAAGATGAGCTCCAAGGTTAACGGTAAGGAGCACATCGCTAGAGTAGCAGCTATCTCTGCAGGTGATGAAGAGGTAGGTAAGCTTGTAGCAGACGCTATGGAGAAAGTTACAGGCGACGGTGTAATCACAATCGAAGAGAGCAAGACAATGCTTACAGAGCTCGATCTTGTAGAAGGTATGCAGTTCGACCGTGGATATATTTCCGCTTACATGGCCACCGATATGGAGAAGATGGTAGCTGAGATCGACAATCCTTATATCCTGATCACAGATAAGAAGATCAGCAAC
>JAGACI010000118.1 GCA_017614185.1 Lachnospiraceae bacterium
CTTATCCCTAACATGCAGAAGGCAAAGGGAGTTCCTGCAGACCAGATAATCGACTGGTACAACTACAAGAAACCCTGGCCCTTCATCTTAACCGCAGCAAGACTCTGGAAGGGCACCGGTTACGGATGTGTGCTTTACTTATCAGCAATCACCGGAATCGACTCCAGCCTTTACGAGGCAGCTGCAATCGACGGCGCAGGCAAGTGGCAGCAGATCAAGTACGTTACACTTCCTCACCTTAAGACCATGATCGTAATCCTTATCATTATGGATGTAGGTAAAATCTTCAATGCCGACTTCGGTCTTTTCTACAACATCCCGATGGCATCCGGACTTCTTACATCTGTAACACAGGTTATCGATACCTACGTATACAGCGCATTGATGTCTACCAACGACTTGAGTATGTCGGCGGCCGCGGGCCTGACGCAGAACGTCTTAGGCTTCATATGTATCATGGCGGCCAATACGATTACCAAGAAGATAGACGAAGAAAGCTCGTTATTCTAAGGAGGTAAGCATTGATGAGCAAGACAGCAGAAATGCATTTAAAAAAGAGACGCCGTATCAATGCCGTGAGCATCCCTGCGGAGACGGTGATACACATCATAATGGTTCTCTTCTGCCTCTTCTGTATCGTGCCTTTCGTATTCGTTGTGATTATCTCATTCACATCGGAGGAAAGCATCAGACAGATCGGTTACTCATTCATCCCGAATGAATGGAGTGTAGAAGGTTACCAATATGTATTCAAAATGGGATCACAGCTTTGGAGATCATACTTCAACAGCTTTTTCATAACAGTAGTCGGAACCCTTTGCTCGGTTTCAATGTGTGTGCTTTACTCATACGCCCTGTTTAGAAGCGATTTCAAGTACAGAAACTTCTTCATGTTCATAAGCTTCTTTACAATGATGTTCGGCGGCGGCCTTGCACCCACATACGCAGTAAGCAAGCAGCTTTTGGGATTGCATGACAACTATGCGGCACTTATAGTTCCCTTGTTGTTCAGCCCCTTCAATATAGTAATCATGAGAACCTTCTTCCAGAGCTCGGTACCTACAGAGCTTATCGAGTCGGCAGCAATCGACGGCTCGGGAGAGTACAACACATTATTAAGAATTGTTGTTCCCATCGCAAAGCCCGGTATCGCAACCATCGCTCTTTTCAATGCACTGGCTTACTGGAACGACTGGTTCACAGCTATGATTTACGTAAGAGATGCAAAAGAGTACATCCCTTTACAGTACCTGCTTATCAAGATGCAAAGAGATGCGCAGTTCCTTTCACAAAACTCTGCATCCCTCGGAGCTGAAGCAGTTAAGGCGGCGATAAATCTTCCTACACAGTCACTTCGAATGGTACTTGTAGTATTTATCGTAGTTCCCATCACCTTTGCTTATCCTTTCTTCCAGAGATACATCATCTCCGGTTTGACAGTAGGTTCAATCAAAGGTTAACCCATTAACGGTAAGTACACCGGCAGTCGGTGCTTACATACACACTTCATAAGGAGGATTATATATGAAAAAGAAAGCTCTTGCACTTGTGCTTTCAGTTGCAATGATGGCAACTTTATTCACAGCCTGTGGTGGCAGTGACAGCGCAAGCAGTTCAACAGCGACAACTGACACTTCTTCAACAGAGTCAACAGAGGCAGCTTCAACAGACACAGAGGTTGTTGGCGCTTCCGATGAGGAATTGGCAGAACACGTAACTATTAAATGGTATCTCGAAGGCTCAAACGTAAGCGATGACACAGAGGTTATGGCTGCAGTTAACGAGTACTTAAACGAGAAGTTAAACATGGACCTTCAGCCTATCTGGGGTACATGGGGTGACTTTGATGAGGGAGCTTCCCTTTCATTACAGTCCGGTGATGACGTAGATATTTACTTCACATGTTCATGGACAACAAACGAGTATTCACAGTATGCAAAAGACGGCTACTATGTTCGTCTTGACGATCCCGAGAACAACCTTCTTGAGAAATATGCTCCCGACCTTCTCGGCATGATTCCCGATGTATTGGTTAACGGTGCTAACGTAGAAGGCGCTTCAGGCTTCGGTGTATACGCAGTTCCCGGTTACAAGGATATTGCTAACCAGTACTGCTGGGACGTAAACGTAACTCTCCTTGAGAAGTACGGTTACACCTTAAAGGACATCGAGGACAGAACATTCTTCGAGTTCGGCGACATCCTTGAGACAGTTAAGCAGGGTGAGGGCGCTAACTTCTTCCCTCTTCTTCCTGAGTCATCAGTTCTTGAGCGTTGTGTAAACAGAGTAGCAGCAGTTGACGATAACGGTCTTCTTTCCTACTACTTCAACCCTGAGAATCCTTCAGAGCCTCTTGCTAAGTACGGCAACGTATTTGTAAACAAGTTCGCTACAGAAGAGTTCAAGGCTTATGCAGATCAGATGCGTGAGTACTATCAGAAGGGTTACATTGATCCCGAGTGTGCTAACTCTCAGACATCAACAGAGACACGTAAGGCTCATCAGTTAGAGGCTTCTTACTTAATCGGTTGTCAGTCATACGCTTACGGTTACGAAGCTCAGGCTTCCCAGGAGCGTGGTGTTCATGTAGAGTTCGTTCCTTGCGAGGAGCCTTACATTGATACAATCTCATCTCGTGGTGCTATGATGGCTATCTCAACAGCTTCCAAGAACCCTGAGAGAGCAATGATGTTCCTTAACCTCTTAAATACAGATCCTTACCTCATGACTCTCCTTGAGTATGGTGTAGAGGGTATCCACTACACACTCAATGATGACGGCTGCGTAGTATTCACAGACAAGAGAGCTGACTACACACCTTGGAGAAATGGTATGGGTAACATCACAATTCTTCCTCCTCAGGAAGGTGAAGGTGTTGGCTATGTTGAGAGATTCAAAGAGTACTATGGTTCTTCACACATGCTTCCTACAACCGGCTTCACATTCGATACAGATCCTGTAGAGACAGAAGTTGCAGCTTGTAAGTCAATCGTTGAAGAGTACTCAACAGCTCTTTACCATGGTTCCGCTAAGGAAGGTATGCTTGAGGAAATGCTTGAGAGACTTGATGCAGCAGGAATGCAGAAGATTGTTGACGAAGCTAACAATCAGCTTAAAGAGTTCCTTGCAAACAAGTAAAATAAATTAAGTTTACAAGTTCTATACTACTCCTTTTTTTCAGCCGGGTGGTCTCCCACGACCGCCCGGTTGTGCTATACTTAAAAACGCGAGAGGAAAAAGAATGAAAGTAAGAAAAATCAGAGAAGAAGAATTTAAGAGAGTTGACGAGCTTTTTTCCGTATCATTTGAAAGCAAATACGATAACGACAAAACTCCGATGGAGGTAATCGAGGAGGTCAAGGCCAACCCCGACAACAGAGAAGCCATCTATTGGACCGAGCGTTATGCTGCCTTCGAAGATGACGATAAGACCATGATGAGCACTTTTATCATAAGCCCCATGGCCTGCAATTTTGACGGACATGAATGCACCATAGACGGTGTAGGCGGTGTGGCAACTCTTCCTCAGTACAGAAGAAGAGGCGGCATCAGAGAGTGCATGAAGCTTTTCTTAAACGACAGCTTTAAGGCCGGTCATGATTTTTCTTATCTTTATCCTTTTTCCACAGCATATTACAGGAAGTTTGGCTACGAGATAGGAGTGGAAGCAGACATCTATAAGATTAACCTTTCATTCATCCCCGACTTTAAGGTAACAGGCCATTGCGAACTTTCGGAGCCCTCCAATAATCTCCTTGATGATATAAAGGCCATTCACAGGGAGTGGGAGAAAAAGTATAACATGATGATAATAAACCGTGACTACGAGTACGGTTTAGTCACCGAGACGAATCCTTTTAAAGATGTAGTTTATACCTATATATATAAGGATGAAAAAGGAACTCCAAAAGGATACATGAGATTCCGCATAGATTCCGAAAGAGTTCTTGACTGTATGAGATTCGTCTGTGTGGACACTGAAGGCTTTAAGGGGCTTATGAGTCTTGCCAAAAGTTTTGCGAGCGATCACCCCGCAATCAGATTCTATCTTCCCACAGACTGGTACATAAGAGACTTCTTCCCCGAGTGGTCACTTGGAGCAGGAGAGGTTTCCGGGTGCCTTCGCGGAATGGTAAGAGTCGTAAATGTTAAGAATGTTCTTATGAAGGCTCGTTACATTGGCAACGGCGAGATTAACATTAAGATTACGGATGATGTGATAGAAGAAAACAACAGAACCTTTGCCGTTAAGTTTAAAGACGGAAAGGCTTTAAGCGTTGAAGAGTGCGATAAGGCCTATGACGTTTTCCTTCCCGTTACAGACTTTGCAAGACTGATTGTCGGATGCATCGATACGGACAAGGTTGATTTTCTTGAGAAAGTTGATGTAAAATGTGAAAAGACACTCCTTTCAAGGGTGTTTTATAAGAAATCCTCGATTATTATCGAGAATTTCTAGATTGTACTTAAAAAAATACAATCTTTTTTACAAAAAATGAAAAAAAGACTTGAATACCCCCAAAACATGGGGTATACTATGTCTTGCTGTGGCATGATAGCTATGAAGCGTGAGGTTGCGGCCTTTATATGGCCGGTTTTCCGTGGAGCGAATGTCAAGTTAGGAAACTGACGACAGGTCACTGTACCAAAGAAATGTCTACAAAACAGTAGAAACGACGTGTGAAAATCCTTTAAAACAGGAAGAAATCCGGGATTTCGGAATGTGAACATTTAGGACACACACGGGAGAGTGTACAGTCACCGCTTGTCGTACTAAGTAACAAAAGTGCGAAAAGGAGGCGACTTTTTTTATGGCAACTCAGGTAATGAGAATCACATTAAAGGCGTATGATCATCAGTTAGTTGATGCATCTGCAAAGAAAATCATCGAGACTGTAAAGAAGAACGGATCACAGGTAAGCGGTCCCGTACCCCTTCCTACTAAGAAGGAAGTAGTTACAATTCTTCGTGCTGTACATAAGTACAAAGACAGCCGTGAGCAGTTCGAGCAGAGAACTCATAAGAGACTCATCGATATCATCACACCTACACCCAAGACAGTTGAAGCTTTACAGCGTCTTGAGATGCCTGCCGGTGTTAACATCGACATCAAGATGAAGAACAAATAATTCTTCATATTAATAAGAAACAATGTAAACAGACCTCTACGTACAGATGAACACCCCGGATGTGTTCCGCTATGTAGAAATCAAGGAGGTAAAAAATGAAAAAAGCGATTTTGGCAACAAAAGTCGGAATGACACAGATCTTCAATGAAGACGGAACATTAATTCCTGTAACTGTTCTTTCTGCTGGTCCTTGTGTAGTAACACAGATCAAGACTGAAGAGAACGACGGATACAAAGCAGTTCAGGTTGGATTTGTTGATAAGAAAGAAATGTACGCTGACGGCGGCAAGGAGCTCGTTCACAGACACGGCGTTAACAAGGCTGAGATGGGACACTTCAAGAAAGCCGGTGTAGCAGGTAAGAGATTCGTTAGAGAATTCAAGTTCGAGAATACTGAAGATTACAATTTAGGCGACGAGATCAAAGCTGATATCTTTGCTGCAGGAGATAAGGTTGATGCAACTGCTATTTCCAAAGGTAAAGGATACCAGGGCGCTATTAAGAGATTCGGACAGCACAGAGGTCCCATGGCTCATGGTTCTAAGTTCCATAGACATCAGGGTTCAAACGGTGCATGTTCATCTCCCAGCCGTGTCTTCAAGGGCAAAGGTATGCCCGGTCACATGGGTTGCGTAAAGGTTACAGTTCAGAATCTTGAAGTAGTAAGAGTAGATGCTGAGAAGAACCTTCTCCTTGTTAAGGGCGCTGTACCCGGACCTAAGAAAGCTTTAGTAACAATCAAAGAGACCGTTAAGGTTGAAGCTTAATGGGACACGCGAAAGGAGGAACTGACAAATGGCAAACGTAGCTGTTTATAATATGGAAGGCAAGAAAGTCGGAACCATGGACTTAAACGATGCTGTATTCGGTGTTGAAATCAACGAGCACCTCGTACACTTGGCAGTGGTTGGACAGCTTGCAAACAATCGTCAGGGAACACAGAAAGCTAAAACACGTTCTGAAGTTTCCGGTGGCGGAAGAAAACCTTGGAGACAGAAGGGTACCGGTCATGCTAGACAGGGTTCAACCCGTTCTCCTCAGTGGACAGGCGGCGGAGTTGTATTCGCACCCGTTCCCAGAGATTACACAGTTAAGATGAACAAGAAGGAAAAGAGAGCAGCTCTTAAGTCCGCTCTTACAAGCAAGGTTCAGGGAAACAGCCTGATCGTTGTTGATGAATTGAAATTTGATGAGATCAAGACAAAGAACTTCGTAAACGTAATGAACAATCTTAAGGTAGACAAGGGTCTCGTAGTTATCGTTGAGAACGATGCTAACGTAGTAATGTCTGCAAAGAATGTAGCTACTGTTGATACAACATTGGTTAACACCATCAACGTATACGATGTTATGAAGGCTAAGACAGTAGTTCTTACAAAGGACGCTGTTGCAAAGATTGAGGAGGTGTACGCATAATGGCAGACATTAAATACTATGACGTAATCCTCAAACCGGTTGTTACTGAAAAGAGTATGGCCGGCATGGGCGAGAAGAAATATACATTCTTGGTTCACACAGAAGCAAACAAGTCTCAGATCAAGGAAGCTGTTGAGAAGATGTTCGAAGGAACAAAGGTTAAGAGAGTCAACACAATGAACCTTGATGGTAAGAACAAGAGACGTGGAATGGTTACAGGTAAGACAGCTAAGACAAAGAAAGCAATCGTTTGGCTGACAGAAGACAGCAAAGAAATAGAAATATTCGAGGGCTTATAAGCCGCCCACATATACGCAACGAAGCGTGATAACAAATAGAATCTGAAAGGAGCAATCAGTCATGGGAATCAAAACCTATAACCCATATACACC
>JAGACI010000119.1 GCA_017614185.1 Lachnospiraceae bacterium
GATGTCTTTAAAAGGAGGCATCTTGGCTCCTATCTCATTAAGGATTTCCGTAAAGCGTGTGTCTGTCAAGGAAGCTTCAGTGACAGGCTTATCCGCAGGATTTATAAATGCCTCATCAAAATAGAAATTCCCATAAATATGATCGGGATGACCGTGAGTATTAACAACAACATAAGGTTTGTCAGTAAGCCTCTCCACAAGTTTCCTGTAGTCATGGTAGCCAAGCATCGTATCGATAAGGCAGGCTTTCTTCTCGCCAACAACCAGGTAACCTGTAGACTCATGATTCTCATCAATAACAAAAATGCCCGGTTTAATTTCGTTTAGGTATAATTCTTTGTCTTCAAACATTTCAGACCCTCCATTTTTACTTACCCTTTAAGTATACAAAATGAAAAAGAAAATGTCCTTATCATTTTGTGGCCTGAAGTCACGCACAAGGCAGCAAACGAAAGTATAAGCAAAAATCCGCCCTGTGCGTTATCCGAAGCCTTGAAAGGTTCACACACTCTATCAACGAAAACTCCTCGTAGGGAGAGGTGTTTTCTATGATATCCAGATATATTAATTATACCTAACCCTCAGTTAACATATTATTCCAAAGCAAAAAAAAGACCGGCATCACACGGATTTCGGTCGGTTTTACACTGATATTGCTTTAAACGCACAAAGGACAGGCCATAAAAGCCTGCCCTTGTGTAAATCATATATACTCACACCACACACAATCTATTTAGAAAGGAATAAATTTTAAATCCCTGTATTTGTAACCATCAATTACTTTCCAAGCTTCCTCTTCCGTGATTTCGTTGGATTTGTCCTGGAAGTCGCATGACGAATTGCGGTACCATGTTATTGTTTCACCGTCATCGCCAAGACTGTCAAAAATAGTGTCAACCGGCTTAAGCTCGTTGCCGTCAAGTTTGTAGTAAAACCAGGCAGAATTACTTGCTCCGCCGGAAGCTTCGTTGGCTATAGTTCCGTCCTCGCAAAGATAATATCTGTCTCTTTCGTGGCCGTTGACAACCGTGTACATCTCACCTCCTTTGATAACGAAAATGTTATAAATAACGCTTTTCCAGGAACTGTCGTCTGCGAGTTCACCGATAGCGTTTCCACCGAGGATGAGTTCATCGTTTCCGTCGCCGTCGATGTCCTCGATCAAGTAGCCTAATGTCTGATAGTCATTAGTCATCATAAAAATTGTAGAAATTCCAAGGCCTTCGAGTTCTGAGGGGTCATCACCGTATTCTCCGGCAAGAGCTTTTCTCACATCGTCAAGCATAAGCGTAATCTTGTCGTTCTCGCCGTCTACGGCACCCTTAGTCTCGTCAGTGTCATCAGGTGTGGTGGAAGTAACCAGGTTGGTCGCTGCGACATCGTAAGTTGTTGTTGCCTGTACTTCGTCAGTCGTTTCAGCTTCAGTTGTTTGTGCCTCAGGTGTCTCTTCTGCCTTTAACCCTCCGCAGGCAGTAAGTGAAACGAGAGACATAGCTGTAACCAGTACAGCGGATAATAATTTCCTTCTCATTTATCTCTCCTCCTTTAACCTTTCGGTATGAACTCATTCTATCCCAATTTTTTTAAGACCCCCTTAAGAAAAACCTTAAGACTTTATTAACTATTAAAAAAGCCCGTAAAAAGTCGAAAGCCCGAGGCATATAAGCCCCGGGCTTTCGCATCTTTAGCGTATAGGAGAATTTATAACTTATTTCTTCTTCTGTCTTTTTCCAAGGACTATGCTCTGCAAAAGAATGAAGAAGCAAAGCATTCCGCCTGTGGTGATACTCTGCCACCAAGGATCTTTAAGTCCGCTGGAGACTACAATCTTCTTGATTGTGGTAAGTGTAAGGGTTCCAAAGAACGTTCCGATTACGTTACCGACACCACCTGTAAGAAGTGTTCCGCCGATGATTGATGAAGCGATTGCGTTCATCTCCATTCCGGCTGCGTTTGTCGCATTACCCGCGCCGGTGTGCATCATAAGCGCGTAACCTGAAATACCGCTTAAAAGTCCGCTTATAAGGTAGCTCATGAAGCGGGTTCTTTTTACGTTGATACCAAGCATCAAAGCACTTGTCTGGTTGCCGCCCATTGCATAGAAGTTACGGCCGAGACGAAGGAACATAAGAAGGATAAATACGCAGATTACACAGATAAGTGCAATCACAACGCCAAGCTCCATACGTGCAGGAACAAGGTTTCCGTTCTTTGCGACATATCCAAGCCACGGTATCTCAATCTTCGCGTTCCTTAATGCCTCAAACTCTGCATTGTCAACCTTCTGAGGGTTAACCGAAAGGATAGTCGTCATTCCTCTTGCAAAAAACATACCGGCAAGAGTAACGATAAACGGCTGAATCTCAAGGTAACTGATAAGGAAGCCGTGAACAGCGCCGAATGCAAGGCCGATGCCAAGCGCGATAAGCACTGATACAAACACGTTTCCGCCATCGTTAAGGTAGAGAATGCAGCTCATAACTACCAAAGATGTAACCGCACCGACGCTGATATCGATGCCGCCGCCGATCATTACGATTGTAAGGCCGCAGGAAACGATAATCAGTGATGCGTTATCATTCAACAAATCAAAAATCTGCTGTGTGTGTAAAAAACCGCCCTGCAAAAATACCATTGCAAGCAGGTACATCACAACGAAAATACATATTGTGATCGTCATCAAAAGCTGTGTATCTGTCAGGGGTTCCTGTCTTTTCTTAAAGAACTTTTTCATGCTCTCTCTACCCCCTTTGTCATAGCTTTTCTCTTTGCAACAAACTTCGCAAATTTCTCCTTAACAACAGGTGAACCAAGCACTACGAGAAGGACGATAACGATTGCCTTGTATGCTTTTACATCTGTAGAAGAAACCTTCATTGCATAAAGAGTAATGGTAAGCATCTGGATAACGTACGCTCCGATGATACTTCCGCTGATTTTGAACTTACCGCCGCCAAGGCTGTTTCCGCCGATGGCAACTGCAAGGATTGTATCCATCTCGACATCAAGAAGGAGTGTCTCGTGGTTTATCAGTCCAAGTCGGCTTACACCGATACATCCTGCGATCGATACGCAGACTCCGAGGATGATGAATGAAAGGAGCTTTATGAATGTGGTGTTGATACCGTTTAACTTGGCTGCGCTCTCATTTACACCAACCGACTGTGTGAGAAGCTCAAGCGATGTAAAGTGGAACAAAAGCTTAACGAGGATGGTTACCACGATAACGATGATAACCGGCATGGGGATAGGGATTCCCGGTGCAAAGCTTCCGATTGCCGTGATGATTGAGCTTGTAACAGTGGGAGTCGCACCGCCGTTAATCCAGTAAGCGATGGAACGTCCGCAGGTGTAAAGGATAAGGGTTGCAATCATGGGCTGAATCTTGAATACCGCAACCAGTGTTCCGTTGAATGCGCCAAAAAGCATTGCAACTACACATGAACAGATGAATGCGAGTAAAACAGTTCCGCCTGAAATATCCGAACCCGCTTTTAATACTTTTACAAAAACACTGCCCGCGATTGCTGCTGCCGCGCCGACACTGATATCCTGTCCTTTGGTGGCTGCAGTTACGAGAGTCATGCCGATTGCGAGAATTGCAAGTTCGCTGGCACCGTTGATGATACTTATAAGGTTACCTGCGAGAACCGCATTTCCGTAATTGTTATGGGTTATGCTGACACTGAAAAATCCGGGGTCCCTGATAAGGTTAAAAATCACCAGAAGGGCTACCGCAATAACGGGAATCGCCAGCTGACCCAAACCGCCTTTCAGAAATTTTTTGTCCTTCATCATGCCTCTCCTCCCGCAATAGTTTTCATAACAGAAGCCTGGTTAAGCTCCTGGCCCTTAAGCTCACCCACGATATGTCTGTCACGCATGACAATGAGGCGGCTGCAGGTACGAAGCATCTCTTCAACCTCCGAAGAAATGAAGGTTACACTGACATCTTCCTTGGCAAGTTTTAAGATGAGTTTCTGGATCTCGAACTTGGTTCCGACGTCGATTCCTCTTGTGGGCTCATCAAGAATCAGGTAATCCGGGTGGGTTAAAAGCCAGCGCGCAAGGATAACCTTTTGCTGGTTACCGCCGCTAAGTGAACCCACGGGAGTATCCGAACTTGCCGTTTTGATTTTTAATGCCTTAATATATTCATCCGCAAAAGCCTCGGCCTCGCTTCGACTGATTGGCTTAAAGAATCCGTTCATTACCTGAAGGGCAAGAATGATATTCTCACGCACACTCAAATCAGCGATGATGCCGTCACGCTTTCTGTCCTCTGCAAGATAGCCGATACCGTTTTTCATGGCATCGATGGGACGGGAAATCTTTACTTCTTTGCCGTTTATCTTAACCTTTCCGGAGTTAACCTTGTCTGCGCCAAAAATAGCACGAACAGATTCACTTCGACCGGAACCGAGAAGGCCCGTAAAGCCGTTAACCTCGCCTTTTCTAATCTTAAAGTCAAAAGGCTCGGCAGCGTCGCTTGAAAGGTTTTCTGCTTCGTAAAATACAGCTCCGGTGCTTTCTTTGCTTACATCGGACTCTGCAAAATCATTAAGCTCATCAAGTTCCTTACCCATCATCTTCGCAACGAGCTGAACCTGAGGAAGCTCACTTGTTAAGTATTCTCCCACTAACTCACCATTTCTAAGAACGGTAATGCGGTCGCTGACCTCATAAACCTGCTCAAGGAAATGGGTTACAAATATGATTCCTACGCCCTTAGCCTTAAGGTCTCTCATGAGGCCGAAAAGCATGTTAACCTCTTTGTCATCAAGAGATGATGTGGGCTCGTCAAGAATCAGAACCTTACACTTCATATCAACAGCTCTTGCAATCGCAACCATCTGCTGAACAGCCAAAGAACAGCTTCCGAGCTGCTCGCTGCCCCTTGCGGGTATGCCAAGGTTCTTTAATTGTTCGTCTGCCTTTTTTTCATAATCCTTCTGCTTAATCCATGCTCCACCCTCACGGCCGATAAACATGTTCTCGGCAACCGTTAAGTTGGGGCAAAGAGTAATCTCCTGGTAAACCGTACTAATGCCCTGAGCCTGCGCATCCTGAGGGGAGCGGATTACTGCGTTCTCGCCGTCAATTGTTACGCTTCCGGCATCCATCTGGTAAACGCCTGTAAGGATTTTAATAAGGGTAGATTTGCCTGCGCCGTTCTCGCCCATAAGAGCATGGATTTCGCCTTTTCTTAAGGTAAAATCCACATTTTTGAGAGCTCTTACTCCGGGGAAACTCTTATCTATTCCGCGCAGTTTCAGTAAGCATTCGTCCTGCATACTGTTTCCTCCTTGTGTAAAAAAAGCGCAGCCCGGTTGTCATTATTCCTACAACGAGGCTGCGCCATTAGGTCAATTTAAGAATTATTCACCCAAACCGTAGGTATCGATGTCGCTCTGAGTTAATGACTTAGCGTCAAATCCCTTCTCCTCGTTGATGATGATCTTTGAAGAAGGAGCGTTACCTGACTTAATGAGGTCGCTGATGATCTGAGCCTGGAAAGGTGAGCACTGTCCATCATAGTTCCAAGCGCCTGCAAGGAGTTCTCTGAGAGCCCACTTGTTGCAGTCAAATCCCATAACAACTACGTCGCCGTTAACACCGTGTGTAATACCTGCGTCATCAAGAGCTGCTACAGCACCTTTAGCCATACCGTCGTTCTCAGCGTAGATTACGTTGAAGCTCTCGCCTGAGTTGATAACTGACTCAACGATCTTCTTAGCTTCTGCCTCGTCCCATGTAGCTGTCTGCTGAACAACTTTCTTCATAGCGCCTGAAGCGAACTGAGCATCAAGAGCACCTGTACGTCCGATCTGAGCGTCAGAACCCATAGCACCCTGGATGTGGATTACGTTGTACTCGGGAAGCTTCTGATCAAGAAGCCATGCAACTGCTGTGTCGCCTTCTTTAGCCATGTCGGAAACAACTGCTGCTTCGTAAAGGCTCTGGTCAACGTCGATCATTCTATCGAAGAGGTAAACCTTGATACCTGCTTCTTTTGCCTTGGTGAGAACTTCGTCCCAACCTGTTGTCTCAGCTGCTGAGATAAGAAGATAGTCAACACCTTCTGTGATGAAGCCCTGAGCTGCCTGAAGCTGCTCATCGTTCTTTAAGCTATAGAAAGCCTTAAGCTCGTATCCGTTAGCTTCTGAGAAAACTGACTCCATGTCCTTAACGTTTGCTTCACGATATCCGGACTCTGAAGGGGGATTGTTAACTACACCGACGGTAATCTTTCCGCCTGCCTTTTTGCCGGCACCACATGCGCAAAGTGAAAGCGCCATAACGAGTACCAATGCTGTTGCGATAATTTTGGAAAACTTTCTCATTTTTAACCCTCCTAATATTATTGTAGCCACTATTGGCCGCCTACATTTAAAAGGATACATAAGAAAAGTTTTCAGGTAAATCGATATTCTTTTTGTCAGGGTTCAAAATAATTTTGACTTTTTCTTAAAGGTTAAAAATTTTTCTACTCAGGTTGATTTTGATATCGTGTACGGTACTCGGATGGCGTCATTCCGACATTCTTTTTAAAAATGTAGCTAAAATAGTGCGCATCGTTGTATCCGACATCAAAAGCTATCTGTGAACTTCTAAGGTCCGAAGACTTTAATAACTCCTTTGCCTTGTTAAGACGAAGGTAAATAAGATACTCGGTAAAAGTCTGCCCGCTTTGCTGTGAAAAAACAGTTGAAAATCTGCTGTTACTCATATTTACGGCCTTGGCGACATCCTGAAGCATGAGGTTTGAATCCGTAAAGTGCTTGGTCATGTAAAGCTTTGCTTCATTAATAACAGCGCTCGTCTTCTTATCGCCGACCGAATCGCCCATCTCTCTTGTTCCAAGGATAAGCGCCTTGTCGTCATCCCTTTCAACAAGGAGGTGTCTTATATGTCTTGCGGTTTTAAAACTTTTAAAAATCTCACCGGGCTTATCTACGATATCGCCGATTCCGGTTCTTATGTTAATACAGCCCGCTCTCTCAAGCTCCTGTGCAAGAGAAGTAGCCGTCGCATATACTCTCTCCTCGGCGTCTCCAACCGTATCACCGAGAACCAAAAGTCTCATTCCGGTTCGGCTCCTTGTCGCATGAACGCTTCCGCCGCTTGATAATGCAAGATCTGCCGCAACGGACTGGCCCTGAGCTATAGGCTCAAACGCCGCATCGATAACAACATAGTAGGGTGCATTGATTGGGCTTCCCATCGCACGAAGCTGTTCTAGGGCATTGGCCGCATCCTCTTCCATGGCTTCCTCTGAGTAAAGGGATCCGATTAATTTCTCCTGGACAAAGCGGTTGCCTGTCTCCATTCTTGCACGAAGACTTTCCGCATGTTCACGGCTCTTTCTCTCTTCTTTAAGCTGTCCGCTTACTTTATCGAGTGCCGCGCGAAGGTCCTCAGCGTTAATGGGTTTAAGAAGGTACTCTCTTACGCCAAGCTGAATGCACTTTCTCGCATATTCAAACTCGTCATAGCCGCTTAAAACTATGATTCCGATCCAGGGAAGCTGGCTTCTTAATATATTGCAAAGTTCGATTCCGTCCATGAACGGCATCTTGATGTCGGTGATTACAATGTCGGGGTTCGTATCCCTTATCATAGGGATTGCCATCTCTCCGTCGGGAGCTTCGCCCACAAGTGTATAAGGGCTTTCATCCCAGGGAAAAGATTCCCTGATGCCCTCTCTCACCACAATCTCATCATCAACCAGAAATACTTTCATTCTCTAAAATCCCTTCTCTCGTACGGGTCGGCACCTTAAAGCTTACCTCCGTACCGTTACTGTCGCTTACAATGTTAAGGCCCTCGGGCTGGTTGTAATAAAGCCTTATTCGAAGGTTAACATTTACAAGGCCGAAACCGCCTGAGTTCTCCGAAACAGAAGGCTGGCCTTTTTGCATTCGCTCCTTGAGTCCTTCAATCTGCTCGGGCGTCATGCCGCCTCCGGTATCTTTGACGGAAAATACCAGGAAGTCGTCCTCAAGCCTTGCCGAAACCTTAATCGTACCGCCGCCTCTTTTTATCTTGATTCCATGATAAAGAGCATTCTCAACAAGCGGCTGCAAAAGAAGCTTAAGTATGTAATAATGTCCGATTTCATCGGGTATATCAATCTCGTAACGCATGATGTCACGATATCTTGTCTGCTGAATTCGAAGGTAACCTTCGATGTGTTTTTTCTCCTGCGAGATGGGAATCCAGTCTGCGCCGGATGAAAGGCTGATTCTGAAAAAGTCGGAAAGCGCGCTCGTTAACGAGATAACCTCATCCTTCTCTCCCGCCTCCGCTTTCCAGACGATGGCATCGAGAGTGTTATAAAGGAAGTGCGGGTTAATCTGCGCCTGGAGGGTTCGAAGTTCTGCCTTACGCAGGTTTCTTTCGTCCTCGACGCTCTTTTTCATCATATTTTCAAGGCGGTCCGCCATCGTGTTAACCTGAATCGTTAAGTTTCTGAGTTCGGTGACTTCGGTCGCCGTGATTCTCGCATCAAGAGTTCCTTCCGCAAGGGAAGCCGCAACTTTCTCAAGGCTGTCGATGGGCTGACGAACGAAGGCCGCCGTTTTTTTCATGGATTCATTTCTAATAAGAAGTGCCATGATAACGATGACCGCCTCAAATACTGCGGTCGCAATAATGACGTTTCGAAGAGTTCCGCTCATTCGTCCGGTCGACTCAATCTCCGCCGCGATATATTCATTTAACATGGAATCAACCAGGGAAGAAACGTCCCTGATTTCTGCAA
>JAGACI010000120.1 GCA_017614185.1 Lachnospiraceae bacterium
CGGAGGAATACCCGCCAAGGAGATGCTCCTTATCGCATTCAAGTCATTTATCATCTTCGTGGCTTTCCTTTGCAGCTTCCATGCAATTAAGAAGATGCCCGTAAGCTTATACGGCGTCCTTGATCTTTCAAGAATGCTTTTTGCTTTTATAATAGGAATCGTCTGGCTAAAAGAAAGTCCCGGATGGCTTCAGATTACAGGAATGATTCTCGTTTCTGCGGGTTTACTTCTCTTAAGATTTAATCCAAAGTTCTTAAGAGCCCAGACGGATGACGCACAAAAGGCAGTTTCAGACACGGAAAAATCTGAAGGCGGAATTGTCATCGGAGGCGAAAGAGTCGCAGGAATCGTGCTCATCATGGCATTTGTTTCCACCTTTCTAAACGCCGTATCAGGCAACCTTGATAAATACCTTATGAGCACAGGCAATGTAACCAGCGGCCAGTTACAGTTCTGGTACATGCTCTTTATGCTTATCTACTATGGAATCTATGTGATTGTCACAAAGACAAAGATTACGAAGGGTGTTTGGAAGAACGGATATGTTTGGCTTATATCAATCCTTTTCTTTATCGCTGACAGATGCCTCTTTATCGCAAACGGCTATGCGGATTCCAAGGTAACCGTAATGACGCTTCTTAAACAGGTTTGCGTCGTCGTAACAATCCTTGGAGGACGCTTTATCTTTAAAGAAAAGAATATCGCATACAAACTTTTCTGTGCAGGAGTTGTTGTCGCCGGAATTGTTATAGCAGCAATATAGACAAAAAAAGAGCTCACCAAACTGGTGAGCTCTTTTAGCAGGAGAAGAGGGAATCGAACCCCCGTTAACGGTTTTGGAGACCGCCGCACTACCGCTGTACTATTCTCCTAAGTATCCGTCGGTTTCGCACCGACGAATGCTATTATATCATGGCCAATCGGTCATTGCAAGTACTTTTCTTGTGTTTTATTTCTTACTTATCAGCCCTTTAATTCCCTTAAACAAATGCCCATTTAAGATATCGAGAATTGCAAACATCATAGGCTCTGTGAGCATGCCCGCAGATGAAGCCTGGAGTGCAAAGAATGGCATCTCCATTACCATTGCATTCATCATGTCACCCTGACCGTCCTCTTTCTCATCGGGATTGCCAAGAACCTTGTTAAAGATATAGATGATAATCTTTCATATAAATGTGCTTCTTACATCCTCAAGGCAGTTGTCAACCGTGAAAGGTCTCTTCACAGGCTGAGCCTTGGGAGGAACCTTCCCGTCCATAAGGCCCGGGAAATCATCCGCTATGGTTTTAGGCTGCTCGATTTCTGCGGATGACAGTTCGACTGTGATGCATGGAACAAGGTTTTCAATTGAACCTCCGACAAGGATTTCGTAATCACCGCTCTCTGCATAGAAATCATCAATGCCCTTGTGGAAATATCCAAAGTCCCTTGTGTCGATTTCTACCGTTACGCTCTTTTCCTCTCCCGGTTCAAGTTCGGTCTTTGTAAAACCCACTAGTCTAAGCGCCGGTGTATAAACCACGCTGTTTTGATGTTTTACAAAAAGGAATGTGGTCTCTTTACCCTTAACGCTTCCTGTATTCTTAACCTTAAATGATACGTTTATCTTATCTCTGAATTCGCATGCTTCTCTTTCCGCTTTGGAATCATACTCAAAGTTTGTGTATGACAGTCCATGGCCAAAGCAGTATCTTACAGGTACGTTAAATGTATTGTAGTAGCGATAACCCACATAAACAGATTCCTTATAAAGGACGTTAAATCTGTCTCCGGGGAAGTACTTGGCGCATGGTGCATCAAGAGCGTTTAAAGGCCACGTTTCAGCCAGTTTACCCGATGGATTCACCTTTCCGGTAAGAATATTTGCCACCGCGCTTCCCATGCCTTCTCCGCCAAGATAAGCAAGCAAAATCGCCTTAACGGAATCTGCCCACGGAATCTCTATAGGAGCACCACCGATAAGAACAACAATGACATTCGGATTGACTGCTGCCACCTTCTCTATAAGCTCATTTTGCTCATAAGGCATCTTCATATCAGGTCTGTCGAATCCCTCGGACTCACATCTCTCCGGAAGGCCTGCAAAGATGATTACCTTATCATTATTGGCAGCGACCTCCAAAGCTTTCTTTGTAAGGTCCTTCTTGCCGGCAAAATCATACCCTTCGGCATACTCATAAAAGATTCCGGCCCTTCCAAATGCTTCAAGAGGTGTATCAACCTTAAATGCGTTAACTTTAGAGCTTCCTGCACCCTGATAGCGCGGTTTCTCTGCAAATGCCCCGATGACTCCTATTTTTTCTTTGCCGATAGGGAGAAGAGCACCTTCATTCTTTAGTAAAACCATGGATTCTTCGGCAGCTTTAACCGCAAGAGCATGGTTATCCTCCTGTATGAATCTGTAATTCTCATCTATCTTCTCAAGCCCATCAAGGACAAGTTCGGTAACATTAACTGCGGCCCTGTCAAGCGCTTCCATGGAAAGCCTGCCCTCTTCTACCGCCTTAATTATTTTCCTGTCGTTAACTCCAAGGCTTCCCGGCATCTCAAGGTCAAGTCCGGCATCAACTCCCATGGGTCTGTCATGAACGGCACCCCAGTCGGAAACAACCATACCCTCATATCCCCACTTTTTACGAAGGATATCAGTAAGGAGTTCTTTGTTTTCACTTGAATATACACCGTTAATCTTGTTGTAGGAACACATAACCGTGCGGGGTTTGGCTTCCTTAACGGCAATCTCAAAGCCCTTCAAATAAATCTCATGGAGCGTTCTCTTATCAACCGCTGCGCTTATGCTCATGCGGCGTCTTTCCTGGTTGTTAACGGCAAAATGCTTAAGCGAAGTTCCTATGCCTTTGCTCTGGACACCCTTAATAAAGCCGGCACCCATTCTGCCCGCCACTATCGGATCTTCACTGAAATACTCAAAGTTTCTTCCGCAAAGAGGACTTCTCTTTATATTGATTCCGGGACCCAAAAGGACCGAAACCTGCTCTGCTTTTGCTTCGTCTGCAATAGCTGAGCCGACTTTATATAAAAGCTTTGGATCAAAGCTGCAGGCAAGTAAGCTTGCTGTCGGAAAACATGTCGCCTTAACACTTTCTCCGATACCAAGATTATCCTGCGTATTCTCCTGTTTCCTTAATCCGTGAGGGCCATCTGATACCATTATGCTTTTAAGGCCCAGTCTCTCTACAGGTTTGGTAAGCCAGCAATCAAGGCCCGAGCACATCCCTGCCTTCTCTTCGAGAGTCATCTGTGAAACAAGTTCTACGGCTTTCTCTTTATTTTTCCCCATTCTTTTTCCTCTCCTCAATCAAAGCCACCAGTCTGTCATACTCTGCCTCATCAATTCTGTATTTGGTTTTGAGAATCAAATATGCGGCTATCATGGCAATTAACGGTACAAATACCATTCCCAAACGAAGCATCAAAGTCTGGGAGGGAAGAACCGCTTTAATAAATCCATCTGCTTCTATAAGGGCAGATTCCCTGTCGAGACTTCCGTTTCCAATTTCCACTTCAAGTGCGCTAATGCTCTGACTTACAGCATATATTCCGCTGATAATAAGAATAAGCGATGCTGCTCCCTGATTAAGAGCATTTGAAAGCTTTGAAGCAAAGGAACGGATAGCGGAGATAATACTGTCATGTCTTTCGCCAAAGCGAGCCTCATCATATTCAATCGTATTGTTAACCATTACGATTACCGCAAGGTTATAAAGGCCCTGGCTAAAGAATATGATGAATCCGACAATATTTAACACAATTATATTCATGGGTAATACATATCCAAATGAAAGGAATAAAAGATAGCAGATTACAAGGCATATGATACAGCCTGTAAGAATCTTCATACGGCTCATTTTGCCTGACAAAATCGGATAAACAAACTGAGCCGCCAGGGTTCCGAGGCCGTACATAACCGTAAA
Source organism: Lachnospiraceae bacterium (assembly GCA_017614185.1). The sequence goes on from JAGACI010000120.1 coordinate 3,939, forward strand.
AATAGTAATCAGATCTCCGCTTCCGGAATATCCGAATTCGAAGTAGAAGAA
>JAGACI010000121.1 GCA_017614185.1 Lachnospiraceae bacterium
TAACAAGATATGGAACGAGACCCTAAAGCCCGACACTAGATGTTGGGCTTTTTTGCATCTTTTTTGAATCGCGATTTTTGACGAATGCCGAAAAATCGCGATTTTTTACTTGCATTGTGGGAGAAAATGGAGTAGAATAACCTTAAAAGTGGTGATAAGTGGTTAGAAGTGGTTCAAAGTGGTAAATCTTAAGAAATGATTATACCACATTTCGGAGGCGGTGATCGCTATGTATAAAGGTAAATATGTTCATACGATCGACGCCAAGGGTCGACTGATAGTTCCATCGAAGTTCAGGGAACAGCTTGGAGACAATTTCGTAGTCACCAAAGGAGCCGATGGATGCCTGACCATCTACGATGAGAAAGGATGGACAGCTTTCGAGGAAACCTTGAGAGAGATGCCCATGAACCGTAAGGAAGTAAGACAGGTTGCAAGATTCTTCCTTGCAGGTGCGGCCGATGTAGAGGTTGACAAGATGGGCCGAATTCTTCTTCCACAGGACTTAAGAGAATATGCAGGACTTGAGAAGGACGTAATTCTTACAGGGCTTGCCGACAAGATAGAGATTTGGAGTAAGGAACGCTTCGAGGCTGAAAGCGAGACTCAGGATATCAGCGATACTCTTGAGAAGATGGCTGACTGGGGCATCAGGATTTAGGACTAAGGGATGGAATTTAATCATTATTCGGTTCTCCTTAATGAGACCATCAATGAATTAAATATCAAACCGGATGGCATATATCTGGACGGAACCCTTGGAGGCGGCGGACATTCCTTCGAGATCCTAAAGAGACTTGGCGATAACGGACATCTCTACGGTACGGACCAGGACGATGCGGCAATCAAAGCTGCAGGAGAAAGACTTAAAGAGTTTAACGACAAGGTCACAATAATAAGAACCAATTACGAATTCGCAGTCGAGAGACTAAAGGAAGAAGGAGTAAAGGGAGTTGACGGAATAGTCCTTGACCTTGGAGTTTCATCTTATCAGCTCGATAACGGAGAGAGAGGCTTCTCATACAGATATGACGCTCCACTCGATATGAGAATGGATGAGAGACAAAGCCTTACGGCGGCGGACATCATTAATGAGTATTCGGAAGCTGATCTTTACAGAATAATAAGAGATTACGGCGAAGACAATTTCGCCAAGAACATAGCAAAGCATATCGTTGCAGAGAGAGCCAAAGCTCCCATAAGAACCACCGGAGAGCTTAATGAAATAATCAAGGCTTCAATACCTGCAAAGATAAGAGCCAAGGGAGGACATCCTTCAAAGAGAACCTTCCAGGCAATAAGAATTGAATGTAACAGAGAGCTGGATGTTTTAAGGAATTCACTCGAAGGGATGATTGATTTCCTTAATCCTGAAGGAAGGCTTTGTATCATAACTTTCCATTCGCTGGAAGACAGAATAGTAAAGAGCGCATTTAAGAAAGCGCAGAACCCCTGCACATGTCCACCGGATTTTCCGGTATGTGTATGTGGCAAGCAATCACTTGGAAAGGTTATTACCAACAAACCGATTTTACCAAGCGATGAAGAATTAGAGATTAATTCCAGATCAGGGAGCGCAAAGCTTCGGGTCTTTGAAAGAGGGAAGTATATCACAAGGAAGTGATTACTATGACACAAATGAGGACAAGAAGAACACAGAACACAACTGCATACAGAAGAGACCTTACTTATGTAGAAGGTAATGTTGTAAGAAAGACTGTACAGCAGGAGATGGAGGAGCCTTTAAAGAGGCTCAGCGCTCACACGGTCAGAAACAGACAGTATGCCAAAAGGATGAATCCCGGTTATATCCTTTTCCTTACAATGGCTATGCTTGTGACTGCATTTACTTTAATCTTTTACATCAGATTACAGTCAGAGATTACAAGCAATGTTAAGACCATCTCAAGACTTGAGAGCGAGCTTAACACCTTAAGACTTTCAAACGATGAGGCTTACAGCAGAGCTACAGGCAACATCGATCTTGAAGAGGTCAAGAGAATCGCCATTGGTGAGTTAGGAATGACTTATGCCACAGAGGGCCAGATTGTAACATATTCAGGTGAGGCCAGCGATTACGTTAAGCAGGTGGCACAGATTCCTTAGGGACGGTAAAGGAAATGGCAGCAAGGTCTGAAAAAGAAACAAAAAAATTCACGATTAGAATGCAGAAAAAGCTGGTAGTGCTGTTTATCATAGTGCTACTGGCTTTTGTGGGATTAAGCCTTCGTCTTATCTACATTAACAGGGATAACGGAGAGCGTTACAAGAAGCAGGTTCTTGAACAGCAGGAGTACACATCGAAGACTCTGGCGGCAAGAAGAGGCGATATTTTTGACGCAAACGGAAACCCTCTGGCGGTAAGTGAGAAGATATATAACCTTATTATTGATGCGAAGGTTATCAATGATAAAGAGGACTATTTTGAGCCTACAATGAACGCTCTCGACAGGTTCTTTGACCTTGACATGAATGAGATAAGAAAGCATGTCAAAGAGAATCCGAGATCGGCTTACTATATTGCAACGAAGGGCCTCACATATGCTCAGGTTGAAGATTACTTTAACTTTATGAACGATGAAGAGGCGAGCAAGAATGTAAAGGGAATCTGGTTTGAGGAGAATTATAAGAGAAATTATCCTAACGGAACTCTTGCCTGTGACGTAATCGGCTTTACCAACGCTGATAATAACGGTTCATATGGCCTTGAAGAGTTCTATGATGATGTATTAAACGGAACCCCGGGAAGAGAGTATGGTTATCTTAATGAGGACGAGAACTTAGAGAGAACCACTAAGCCCGCAACGGATGGCTACAGCCTCATTACCACGATTGATGCTACTATTCAGTCGATTGTTGAGAGAAACTTAAAGAACTTTAATGATACATATGCCAACAGAGCAAGGGTAGGCCTTGGTGCCAACAATCTAGGCTGCATCATCATGGATGTCAATAATGGCGATATCCTTGCAATGGCAAGTTATCCCAACTTTGATCTTAATGACCCCAAGAATGTCTCCATGTACCTTACAGAGGAAGAGATTAAGGCAATGGAGGATGAGGGCACATACTACGATTACCTTAACAAGCTTTGGAGAAATTTCTGCATAAGCGATACATATGAGCCCGGTTCAACAATGAAGCCTTTTACGGTCGCATGCGGACTTGAGAGCGGAAAGCTTACGGGAAATGAATCCTACACCTGTAA
>JAGACI010000122.1 GCA_017614185.1 Lachnospiraceae bacterium
AGCCCTGGTAAGGTAGTCTTTCGTAAGGTTATAAAGGCGAACCTTCTCAGACTCTTTTGCAATCTTTTCTCTTAAAAGTTCCAGTTCTTCTTCCTTTAAATCTATCTCGTCTCTTTGTTCCTTAAGCGTCTCGATTCTTCTTGCGTACTCAAGGATTCTCTTATGGGATTCGTTTCCGTCATATTCTACCGCGCGTATCTTCTCATCAAGCTCGGCAACCGTTTCAAGTCCCTCTTCAATAGGAGCGTTTTCATCCTCAGGAAAGCGTTTCTCATATTCCGAAAGTTCTGCCTTGGCTTCCGAAAGCTCATCCTTGCATACTTTAAGATGCTCGGAAAGCTGTCTTAAGTCATTTAATGAGGCTGTTATATTGGAAGGGAAAGCCACATTCAACGAAATATAGAAGTTTTTAAGGCTCTCTCTTAACTTATCTGCCTTACCAGCGGCTTCTTCGCTTCGAAGATACTTGTTATCAAGAGCTCTGTATGAGGCAAAATCGTTCTTTAGAATAATTAAGTCTTCTTTTAACTTAGCTTCTTTTTTGTGTTTTGACCGGCTTAGTACTATGCCGACAATCGTTGATATAATGCCGATTCCTGCTAAAATTGCCGCAATGATAAGAGTGCTTCTAAGGAACATAAAAGCACCGGCTGCGATAAACAATAATCCAAGGATAATTAAGATGACGGAAGCTATTCCGATTCCCTTAAAGCTTATGCTCTCGTCATATGCGATTCTTCCGTCAAAATCTGCATCTTCGAAGGTACCGTACTCCGAATACAGTCTGTCATACTCTGCATTCTCTTCATCGGTAAGTGCATATGCTTCAAGCGAAGCCTCGGATATTCCAAGAAGTCTTGCTTCCTCCATGGCTTCATCGATCTCACTTCTGCCCGGAACTCTTCCTTCAAAGTCGCCCTCTGCATTAAGAAGGTTTTCCTGTCTCTTTCTTACTACATCCTTAAGTTCAAGAAGCCTTGCTCTTCTGATTCTTCTCTCATCCGCCGCTACACAGATGGTTCTCCTTGCAAGAAGGCCTGCTCTTCTTTCTTCAAGTTCGGCTGCCTTCTCCTTTTCATCAGAAGAAAGCTTTCTTACATCGGCCAGTGAGTTGTCGATAACAGCTCCCTGTTTAATCTCTTCTTCAAGTTCAACAGCTCTTCTTTTCATGTTAAAAAGCGAGTCCCTGTTGACCTTGGAATTGGCCGCGGTTACGGCCTTTTTAAGTCTTGTGACAATACTGTCATATCCGGCATTTTCATCTGTCTGATCTGCAAGTTTGCCAAGCTTTGAATCTATGTCATCGGTTGTCTCGTTATATACGCAATCATTCTGGGAGATGAATGCAGTTCTCATAAATGAGTCACTGTCTATACCAAAAAGTTCTCCTCCAAGATCAGTAACGTCATAGTCTTCACTTTCAAGTCCGGTTGCATCGTCAATAAGGACTGCCTCATCAAGGCCTTCCTTGTTCATAAAGACTCTGCTTACCTTATATACCTTGCCGTCCTTCTCAAAGCGAATGCTTCCGCCGAAAGCTCCCCCCTGCCAGGGAGAATACTTTCTTCTCTCGTTTGAAAGTCCCTGCTTTCTCTCACCTTCGAAGCCGTAGAACATGACCCTTATGAAAGTCACAAGGGTACTCTTGCCCCAGCCGTTCTCCTCAAAGACAGTATTGAGGCCTTCGGTAAAGTCAAAGTTTAAGTTATTAAGTTTTCCGAAATTCTCGATATGACAGTTTAATAACTTCATGCTTTGTTACTCAAAGTCCTCTCCGTTAAAGCCCTGAAGGCCGATTCTTATAATCTGTCGTTTGTCTTCGTCACTTAAGGAGTCATCCTCCTCAACAGTTCTTATGAACTCTCCCTTAAGAGAGTTATCTTTTGCAAAAAGATTGGTGTCAATTCTTATCTTTGTGTCGTCCTTAACCTTGAATATGAAGAATCTGTCTTCAAAACTTTCCTCTATCTGATCAAGGTTAATATCACAATCTACATCGACCTGCCCGGTCAAAACCAACCTGACAAGGTGTTTAGATTCTATGGTTGTGTTGTCCATGAAAGCCCTGATATTTTCAAGGATTTCATATGTACCCGACACTCCCGTCACGTCGATTTCTTCTTCAAATAACATGCGTGATGCAAAAGGCACGAACTCATGGGTATAAGTCCTTGATTCCTCATCTATATCAAGTACGACAAAGCCTTTTTCACCGCATTCGTCAAATCCTCTGCCCTCAAGACATCCGGGATAGCAAAGTGTGCATCTTGCATCTATCATCTCTTCCTTGTAGGCATGTATATGTCCAAGGGCAAGATAGTCTATTCCCTTTCCCTTAAGGTCTTTGACATTAATGTTTTCAGCCTTGTCTTTGGCCGCAGAAGCAGATATCTGACCGTGTAAGGTTACTATATTAAACTGGGCTGAATCAGGCTGTAATTTGAGGCATAAATCCTTGGAATTGGCTTTGGTTAATTCCGCACCGTAAAGACGGATATTCCCTTTCGTTTTGCCGTTAAGGATATATCCGGTCCATGAGTCATCAAAAAAATGTAAATTATCGGGAATAGAAGCTTCTTCCGAAAGGACATTGTCCATATCGTGATTACCGCGAAGGTAATAGAAATCAATAGAAGGATTGGCAAGAATGGCGCCAATAACACTGTTTCTCGTAGAGACAAGAATACGGTCGGTATCAAACATATCTCCCGCGATAATGATGGAAGAAACATCATTATTCACGGCGTAGTCAACCATATTAAGAAATGTTACGACCAACTCCCTCTTTCGCTTGTTTGCAAGCTCTTTTGGAAGCACGGAGGTCAGACGCGAATCAAGGTGCAAATCCGCACAATGGATAACCTTCATACATTCTCTCCAAAAAACTTTTTCTATTATTATACACTATCTTCTCTGTTTGAAAAGATTAAAATTGGTGTTATTTTTAAAAAAGGCGTGTCGCCGAAGCGACACGCCTTACAACTACTGTATAGCCTTTAATTTCTCTGCATTTGAAAGCATTTCTTCTACAACGGAAAGAGCTTCCTCCACAACGCTTTGGTTGTTTCTTGTGGAATCAACGGTTGTGGTTGAGTGAGCCGAAACCTCCTCGGTGATAGCGGAGATGGTCTGAATACCCTCAACGATTTCACCGTTAGCGGAAGCAAGAGTTGAAACAATCTCTGTAAGCTCATTGGAGTTGGTTCTTATCTCTCTGATGCTCTGGATGATCTTCTGGAAACTTTCCTCGGTATTGGTAGCTGCAGTGTTCTGATTCTTGTTGTTCTCAATAAGAGTATTGATAGCGCTTACAACCTCGTTCATCTTGGCTGAGATGCTGTCAATCAAAGCACTGATATTGCCTGTAGCTGTCTGAGTCTGGTTGGCAAGATTGGAAATTTCCGATGCGACAACCGCGAATCCTCTTCCCGCATCGCCTGCTCTTGCTGCCTCTATTGAAGCGTTAAGTGCAAGGAGTGAAGTCTGGGATGCCACGTTGTTGATGAGTTCAACAATGCTCTCCATCTTGGCGGTGATATCTTTAAGTTCGGAAACCTCGTTCATAACGTCATTTCCCGCCTTCTCGGAAACCTCTGTCTGCTCCATCAGAATCTTCATATTGTCACGGCCTTCATGACACGCATCAACTGTAACTACTACGTTATCACCGATGCTTCCGGCTGCTCCGGTAACCTTGTCAATCTGAGCCTGAATCTCTTCTGTCTTATAAAGCTGGTTCTGAATACTGTCCGCAGTATCGGTTGTACCTGTCTGAACCTCTGTCATTGCCTCTAAAGTTTCCTTGCTTGATGAAACGATCTGCTCCATCTTCTCGGAAATCTCATTAACCTGAGCCGTCATCTCGCCGGATATCTTCATAACCTCGTCAAGCATGTTGTTGGTCTTCTCACCGGCCTCATTGATTGCCTCGACCTTCTCATTGTTGACTCTGGCAGTGATGCTGCTGCAGATAATTGAGTAGATTGCAAAGAGAATCATGATTACCGCTTCGATAATCATTGCCTCTATATCATCTTCTGTCCATCCGTGCTTTGAGGAAATCCAGACGCTGTGAATAACCGCAACCAAAGAGCAGATAGAAGAAACTATCGTTGAAAATCTTACGTCATTATACATTCCAAGGAGCAATAACAAGGGAATAGCATAGACGAAAACGAGACGCTGTTCTGATGTGAAGCAGTTAATGGTGTAGTAGAGTCCGAAACCTAAAGCAATCGCATGCTTAACGATTTCAGTGTAGTTGTCCTTTAAATAGGAAACCCAAAGAACTGCTGCGAGAACAAGAAGATAGGCTGTAAGCCCGAGTGTGAGTGCCAGGGATTTGTTGCCTTTAATGTAGCCAAAGAAATTGGCAAAAATAAGTGCAGCAGCAAGAACGGAATACATAATGCATCCGGCCTTGTTAACAACGTTAATCCCCGTTGTTTGATGATTCATTTTACCCTCCTTTTGTCCACTACGTGAACTTATGGTAGTTTTCCACTACTCATATTTTTTTGTAAAGCATATATCCAAGTCCACGTTGCCGGCTATACCGTCAACAGACCCTGAATCAGTGTATTGCCAAATCTGGAAATCATAGGGGAAATAAATGCAGTCATCATAATAAGCAAACCACTTATCATAGGCTTCGAGTTTATCAAACTCAGCCAGAACCGCAAACATCTCAAGATTTCCATAAAGCATTGGCTTGTAGCCTTCTTCCGCAATCCTGTCAAGGAATGCGATGGCACACTTTGTTCTCTCCTCGGCACTTAAGGCATTCATTCTCGCACTGTCAGGCGACATCTTCTCAAGGTCAAATACGATAGGATATGTAATCATATCGCTGTAATCCTTGACAAGATCGATTACCCACTCTGCCTCTTCGACAGCCTCTTTTTCATTGACTGCCTGTGAGAAGAAATACAAACCGACTCCTACTCCCGCTCTATAAGCTCCCTGAATGTTATCAAGGGCCAAATCATCACCTGCAAACTTACCTGTTTTATAGCCTCTGTAGCCTGTTCTTATAAAGGCGAACTCGACTCCGTCTGCCTTGACTTTATCCCAGTTTATATCGCCCTGGTACTGGGAAACATCGATACCTTTTATTGAAGATATTTCGCCGTCATTATAAGTAACCTCGCCGTCTTCAGCGAAGTTAAGCTTTGATTCATCGTAATTATGCTTTTTAAGGTCATCCCTTATGGGTAAAAAGTGGAACTTACCGCCGCTTACCACAACCAAATCCTCTGGATAGTAATGCCTGATGGTCTTAATCGAGCTGTTGGTTTCGATAAGCATCTCCTTGATGTCGTGAAGCATGGTGGTTCTGGTATCCTCACACGCCTCATCAACACTCTGAGTTATCTTAAAGTTAAGCTCTGTCTCTGTGTAGCGGGTATTTAATTCCTGTTCAAGCTCCAGGACCTGTTTCTCAAGTTCCTTCGTTCTTTCGTTCATCACATAGTAAACGCCAAGAAGGCTGATGCCCATAAGACCGATGGTAACCAATATGATAACAAGTGCCTTAACCCATGTTTTCTTCATGTATTACTCCAAGGGGAGAGTGTTATTCGCCGCTCTCTGATCCCATTTTTGCTAAATATTCTTCGGCTCTTCTGGCCTTCTCTGTATCGGGGAACTTCTCGATTACCTTCTGGTAAGTCTCTGCCGCCTTCTCCTCGTTGTTGCTTCTGTTGTAAGCATTGCCGAGAGTAAAGAGTGCATCTGAGTTCTCCTCATCATAGAAAACTGCTTTCTCAAGTTCTTCGATTGCTGCTGTAAAATCATCCTTGCCAAAATACTGGTATCCAGTCTCATAGTACTGCTCGGCAATCTTGGGGCCTACAGTCTTAAGGATTGTACCGTATAAGGTCTTGAATGACTCTGAAGTAGCTTCAAGATCTACCTCGTCGGCAATCTCCTGAACCAAAGGCGAAAGAGTCTCTATATCTTCGGGGTTGGCGATATAAGCATCCGCTGCTGCAAGAAGCTTGTCGATTGATTCGATTGTTCCGCCTTCTCCTACGTATCCGTCAAGCTGTCCGTGGAGATTCTCTGCTTCCTCCGTAAGGTCCTCAACCTGAGCCGTAAGCTCTGTGATTGTGGCAGTCTTGGCATCAAGCTGCTCGCCGTATGCTCTTACTTCATCCTGATACTTGCTCTGCTCTGCGGAAATAATACCGGGACGAACAAGGAAGAATGTTGCGAGAGCTCCCAAAGCTATACCCACAACAATGTATAAAAGAATGGATGCGCCCATTCCGGAGTGAGGCTCCTTAACATTGGCAGG
>JAGACI010000123.1 GCA_017614185.1 Lachnospiraceae bacterium
AACAGCATCTGGGGAGCGGTGGGCTACAGGATATATGTTGATAAAAATGTACTTACATTCCATGGATCTCTCGGTAATTCGGAATTAAGGAGCTACCCTTCAACGTACGGCGATATCTGTTACCAGAATGCCGTTTATATCAAGAACGGAAGCAACTACTATGTTTACAAGAATATAAAGCTTGATAACGAAAAGATAGGCATATTGGTTAAACTCGCAAGAAGCGCGATTTTCGATGAGATGGAAGTCGTTAAGACGATTGATCTAATTTTACTTGTCGTAATGATTGTCCTTATTGCCATGCTTTTCTATTTCCTTTATGTAAATGTCTCAAAGCCTGCCAAGAAGCTTGAGGAGGGCGCAAGAGAGATTACAAAGGGAAGCTACGGACATCAGATAGCGGGGATCGGAGGCGGAGCGGAGTTTGCAAGCCTTGAGAACTCCTTTAACGCCATGAGTGCCGAGCTTAAGCATCAGTTCGAAACAATATACCTTGAGGAACTGGAACTTAAGGATGCGCAGATTATGGCACTTCAAAGCCAGATCAACCCGCACTTCCTTAATAACACGCTTGAGATTATCAACTGGGAGAGCCGAATGAACGGAAATATCAAGGTTTCCAGCATGATTGAGGCGCTCTCCGTAATGCTTAATGCGACGATGAATCGAAGAAAGCAGAGGATGATTTCTTTATCTGAGGAGTTAAGCTACGTGGATGCTTATCTTCTTATAATCAAGCAGCGTTTCGGAACAAGACTGCAGGTAAAAAAGGAGATAGACCACAGCCTCCTGACACTTGAGGTTCCAAGGCTCATCATTCAGCCTATTATCGAGAATGCCGTTGAGCACGGTATGGATAAGAGAAACAGAGGTGAGGTTGAGCTTAAGGTCTACAGAGAAGAAGACAAGCTTCACATCGATGTAATCAATAACGGTGTACTTACAGATGAAGACAAGGCGAAGATTGAATATCTGCTTGGAAATGATGTCGATGAGGACAAAGAGAGAAGCGTAAGCCTTGGAATCAGAAACGTAAACAGACGAATCAAGATTATTTATGGCGAGGAATACGGCCTTTCGATATACAGTAACGAAGAGGGCTATACTGTAAGCTCAATTGTTTTGGATGCAAACGTCAACGAGGAATCAAGATATGAAAAGGAAACTGGTATCGATAATTAGCCTTATTGCCATGGTGACGATGCTTTGTGGCTGCGAAGCCTTTGATACGGTAAGTCTCCCCGAAACTTCCGAAGTAAAGGTCAGCCTTAATGTAACCACCACCTGGTCAGGCAAAAATATCGCATCTCAGAATTATCAAAAGTTCATAACAGCCTTTACCAAGTCTACCGGTATTGAGATAACGGACTCCTCGGAGACAGCGGATGAGGCATTTAAGCAAAGGGTTATCAACGATTTCCGCGTAGGTGATGAGCCCGATGTCATGTACTTTTTTACAGGTAATGATGTTGACTCAATCATTAAGGCAGGAAAGGTTGTATCCTTAGATGAGATACAGCAGTATTATCCCGATTTTGCAAGCAATATCGAGGTTGGCGCACTCCAGACATCCCCTTATGACGGAAAGATATACAGTGTTCCGGCTTGCGGATATTGGGAGGCTATGTTTGTCAATACGCACGTATGTGAAGAAGCAGGCATAGAAATCCCCGATGAGAATACCACATGGGATGAGTTCATGGACATGTGTGAACAGGTTAAAGAAGCAGGGTATATCCCGATTACGGCTTCAATAGCAAGTGAACCTCATTACCTTTTTGAATACTTTGTTTACAATAATTCCTATGAGGGAACCCAGAACGTACTACCCGAGAAAAAGGGAGACGAGGCCTACGAAGCCTGGAAGGCCGGCCTTGAAGAGTTCAGAGAGGTTTATAAGAAAGGCTATTTTGCAAAGGATTCGCTATACTGTGATGATGCGACAGCCTTTGATTACTTCCTTAATAACAAGGCCGCATTCTGCATAAGCGGTTCATGGATGATTCCGACGATACTTGCCGAGAAAAACGGACAGCCCAAAAACTACGCAGTAACCTTTGTACCGGGAACCGAAGCCAGAAAGAATACCGATATAATCGGTGGATTCTCATCCGGCTGGTATATTTCAAGAAAAGCGTGGAATGATCCTGACAAACGGGATGCAGCGGTGCAGTTTGTAGAGTATATGACGCAAAACTCCATAATCGAAAGCTTTGCAACGATTACTCTCGGAGCCACATCTTTAAAAGGCAAGGCTCAATACATAGATACGACTTATTCGGCTATCCAGAAGACAGCGGTTGATATGCTTGAGAAGAAAACAAGCATTGTACCTGCGGTTCAGGACAGAGTTGATGCAACGGTTCGTTCGCCCCTTATGGATTCGATTCAGGACATAGTGGCGGGCAAGAAGCCTATAGAACAGGTCCTTGACAGATTTATCGAGGACGCAAAGAGGAGTAAGTAATGTATAAGGTTATTATTGTTGATGACGAGCATATCATAGTTGAGGGCCTTTCAAAGGGCATAGACTGGGCGAAATATGACTGCGAGGTTGTCGGTACCGCC
>JAGACI010000124.1 GCA_017614185.1 Lachnospiraceae bacterium
CTCTTATCGCGGAAAGTGAACCCATAATCATTCCCGCAAGTCCGAATACAAAGACGACATCAATAATCCTTGAAGCTCTGTAAACCTCAAAGCCGATTACTCTGTAGATGATTTTGATTAAAAGGATAATATAGCCTTTGCTTACAAGTGATGAAAGAATCGCAGCACTTGAAACAGTCGAGTATCCGTAAGCATCCGCAACCCATGTGTGGAACGGGAAGAGTGCACTCTTCATCGCAAGACCGCAGGTTAAGAGGATGATTGTAACCGTAAGCGGAACACTGTACTCGCCTGAATTATACAGTGATGAAACTGCATCTTTAATGTTGCTCATAAGAAGATGACCTGTAATGTCATAGAGCATACAGATACCCATGAGCAAAAGACCTGAGCCCAAAAGACTCATAATCATATATCGAACCGCTGCCTCAATGGTTCTTCCGTTTTGACGGATCATTATGAGACCACAGGCTGAAATCGTATTTATCTCAACAAATACATAAGCTGTGAAAAGGTCATTTGTGTAGATGAGAGCAAGAAGTGAAGCAAGCATCAAATCCACAAGAATGTAGTAGAGGTTGTGTTTCTCCTCAACCACTTCTCCAAGAAGCTTCTTTCTTCCGCCTGTCATGGACAAAAGCATGATTACGCAGAAAAACAAAGCCAGACCCGCTTCAAGCAAACCGGCTCTTATCTCGTTTCCCCAGGGTGCGGGGAAATGACCCATCTTGTATACAATAATCGCTCCGGTGTCATTGATATAGAAAAGCAATGCAAGTGAAAGGCCTCCTATAACAAAAATCGCTATGGTATTAAGCCACTTGGCAGCTTTTCTTGAAAGGACCGAAGAAACGATTCCCGAAAACATGGAAATCATTATTGAGAAGAAGGGAAAGTTACAGATAAAATCCATTACAGGCCCTCCTTCTTAAGTCTCTTGGAAATCTCATCAAGATCGAGCGTCTGGTATCTTCTGTAAAGCCTTATGGTAAGAGAAAGCATAAGCGCAGTGACAGATACGGAAACTACGATTCCGGTAAGTACCAGTCCGCTGGGAATAGGGTTGATATAAGCATCGACACTTTGAACTCCGTCGACAACGATAGGAACAGTATGTCCTTTGATATAACCTTTAAGGGCCAGGAAAAGATAAATGGATGAATCCATTATGTTAAGCCCTATGATTTTCTTAATTAAGTTTTTGTGTAACAAGAGATTCGCAAAGCCGATACAGAAAAGAATCATTGCTACGGCTTCACCGAAATTTGCGAGTAAATTCGGACCCATTAGAATTCTCCTTTCCTGAACATGCAATAGAATGTGTACATTGTTACGGCAACAACCAGACCGACGCAGATGTTAAGAGGAAGTATCAGTCCGCTTGAAAGAATTGCCCCCGCTTTTCCAAGGGGTATATGGCTCTCCAGTTCGTTTGCTCCCGTAAAGAATGAATAGCTCTTTGCAAGGCAATAGAAAAGCAAAGCGACAAGAGAAACCACTTTCTGTGTTTTCTCGGTAAAGAATTTCTCGGTTTTCTCAAAACCGAAGGCACTTACATAAAGGATTAAGCCGGCGCCTATAATAGCTCCGCCTGAGAATCCTCCTCCGGGTGAAAGATGTCCGTTCAGAATAACATAAATTCCAAAAAGGAAAATAGCAGGAACAAGGAATGTCGCAGCCTTTTGAAGGATGACATCGTTTTTGGGCTCCAAGAGTCTGTCGTTTTCTTTTTCCTCTATCTCATTGGGAAGTTTCTTTTTGTTTCTTCTAAGTAAGATAAGTACTGTGATGGTTGCAATATTTAATACGTTTGACTCACCAAAGGTATCAAATGCTCTGTAGTCAAGAATCATTCCGGTTACGATATTTACCGCACCGGTCTCCTGTAAGCCTTTCTCTATGTATCTCTCGCTTACTTCATTGTTTACAGGTCTGTCCCACTCTCCGGTTTTGGGAAGCCATGACACCGCAATCAAAAGATTGTATGCAATAAACAGGCAGAGAACAACCGCAAGGATTCTGTATACAATCCACAAAACCTTGACGCTCTTTCTCTGTGTATCTTCATAGATTTCGTCTCTTATATGGAGACGATCTCTCATCCTCTGTCTAACAGTCTCCTCCTTTTCTTCTTTGGGAACCTGCATCTTTAATTCCATTGTGTCTATGAAGACGGATTCATTCTCGGCATCAAGCCATTCAAGGAGTTTATTCATTATTCTCTTCATTTTTATTGCCCTCCATGATTGCATGAATCTTCTTAAGGGTTACAAAGAAAAGAATACTTGTAACTCCGGCGCCGACTGCTGCCTCTGTAATTCCAAGATCGGGCGACTCCAATGTAAGCCAGATAATGGACATAATAAGTGAAAACGCCATGAACTCCATGATGGAGCGCACGAGGTTTTTCGAGAAGCTTACTGAAACCGCACATATAATAAGGAATAAAAGTAATATTATCTGAAATAGTGTCATCTGGTTTTATCCTCGCAATAACTGTCAAATTCCTCATCTGTTGTTACTTCAAGCTGTGCAAGAAGATGTGTGCAAACAGGAGAAGTAAACCAGAGGAAAACGATAATAAACATCATCTTTACTGTATTTAAGTTAAGGCCCGATAAAATCATGAGTCCGATTAACGAAGAGGAAAGTCCGAGAGTATCACCCATACCTGCTGCATGCATGCGGTTCAGGGCAACTTTCTGCTTAAAGACTCCGATTATCTCTACAATGTATGTCACTACACCGATTCCAAGGAAAACACATCCAAGGATAAAGCGAACAAGTTCCAAACCGCTCATTACTTTTCCTCCTCCTTTTCTTCTTTGTAAACACCAATGTAAACCTTGGTAAAGATTACCACCGCCAAAAAGCTCATGGCTGCATAAATCAAGCAGATATCCAAAAGATATCCTTCGCCCAAAAGAAGCGAAAGAGTTGCGATGATTACCATGGTGATGGAACCCATCATGTTAACAGCCAGAAGTCTGTCGGCAGGACGAGGTCCAAGGATTGCCCTTACGAGGCAAAAGATTAAGGCTATCGCCAAAAAGATGAGAACACTTTTGTATAAAACAAGATAAGGAGTGCTCACATCACCGATAAGTTCAATTACTCTGCTCATGATATGGTGCCTCCTTTATTTCTTCTTTCTCGGGAATAACTATTCCTGCTGCCTTTAAGGCCTTATCCTCCATCTTTGTAAGAAGTCTTACGAATATACCGTCCTCGCTTCCTTCAAACATGCTTGCATTTAAGCAGTGGATGATATACTGATCCTCCTCCTGGCTTACCGTAATGGTTCCGGGAGTAAGCGTAATGGAGTTTGCAAGAATAACTCTCGCCGTTTTTGTTTTAAGTTTTGTCTGATAAAAAATAAGCACCGGCTCCTGCTTTTTGTTCTTAAAAAGCATATAAGGAACCACCGCTATATTTGCTTTAACAATCTCTATGAAAAGAACTGCCACATATTCTAAGATAAGAGGCAGCATGGACATATAGATACAATCCTTCTTAAGGCTGTAGCCCATAAATTTGCACATAAAAGCAAAGATGAGCCCCGCGAAAGCAACTCCGAATAAGAGGATTTCAACTGTAATCTGTCCATTATAGATTATCCATAATAAAAGAAGTAAAACGAGCATGCTCTCCTCCTTACCGTTTCCTGTGAATTATGTACTTACAGATGGGATTCCCTTCCGAAGAGAACTTCTCCTCGTACTCGGTCATTACGTTTCCTTCCATCAACTTCTCATCAGCGTGAAGATCGTATGTAATCACATCTGCTTCCCACCCCGCAACCGGAAGCTCTTCCACAGCAAAATCAAATAAGTCTCTGTTGTCCGTCTTAAACTCTATTATTCCGTCTCTTTTTAATATGTAGTCGTATCGCTTCAAAAACTGTGCCGATGGAAGCCTTCTCTTTGCATGTCTGTCCTTCGGCCATGGATCTGAAAAATTAAGATAAATCCTGTCTACTTCCCCCTCGTCAAACTTATCTGTTATATTCTCTGCGTCCATCCTTATGAATTTAAGATTCGGAAGCGGATTCTCTTCCATCTTCTGAATCGCTCTTAAAAGAACGCTTGAGTACTTCTCTATTCCCACGTAATTGATATCGGGATTTTGGCTTGCCAGGGTATGAATAAATCGACCCTTACCCATTCCTATCTCAATTCGAAGCGGGTTTTTGTTTCCAAAGATCTCACTCCATTTACCTTTGGTCTCAACATCATCGGTAAAAGAGTACTCGCTTGCCGAGATTACCTCCCTGGAACCCTTTATGTTTCTTAATCTCATTTATTATCCTCTTAATCATTGGCGAAAATCATATGAAATATACACCTTTTTCGAGTAAATGTAAAGTTTTCCACCTATTTAAAACCGCACTTTGTGATATAATTGGAACATGGTGCAAAATTACAAGTTACAAAGAAACATCTCAAAGAAAATATCCGGCGTTTTGGCCTTTGTTTTAGGAGCTTTTCTCTTATTCCCGACAAACGTACATGCAGCTAATGAGTTCGAGGAGGCTGCAGAATTAAGGAAAGAACTTCCGATTGAAACAAACAACATTCAGGATTGGCCAAAAGGTCCCGCAATCGGTGCCGAAGCCGCAATCCTTATGGAAGCTGACAGCGGTACAATCCTTTATGCCAAGAACATTCACGAAAAGCTCTATCCGGCAAGTACAACCAAAATCATGACCACACAGCTTGCGGTTGAAATCGCAAACCTTGGTGATAATGTTACCTTCTCGCATGACGCGGTTTTCAGTATTCCCCGTAACAGTTCAAACATCGCCATCGATGTGGGAGAGCAGATAACCGTCGATCAATGCCTTCAGGCAATCCTTATCGCTTCCGCCAATGAAGTGGCAAATGCCCTGGCAGAGCACTGCGCAGGTTCAATGGAAGGATTTGTCGAGTTAATGAACCAAAGGGCCGCAGAGCTTGGCTGCAAGGATACACATTTTGTGACACCAAACGGTCTTCATGATGAGAATCACTATACAACGGCTTACGATATGGCTTTAATGGCAATTCCGTTTTTTGCAAATGACCTTCTTTGCAAGTACTCGTCCATGTCAAAGCTTCACATTCCGGCAACATCCACACAGCCCGACGACATAGTTGCCTGGTCCAAGAACGAACTCTTTGCCGGAAGAAAATATGCTTACGATTCTTTGGTTGGAAGTAAAACAGGTTTTACCGATGATGCAAGACAAACCCTTGTATCATGTGCCGAGAGAGACGGCATGAGACTCATCTGCGTAGTTTTTAAGGAAGAGTCTCCTAACCAGTTCGCAGACACAGTCGACCTTTTTAACTACGGTTTCGGTAACTTCCAGAAGATTAACATCTATGACAACGAAACCAGATACAAAATTAATGACGACAGCTTTTTCTTCAGTGACAATGATATCTTTGGTTCATCGGAAGCTATGATTGGTCTTGACCATGACTCTTCTATAATTGTTCCGAAGACCGCCGGGTTTAATGATACCGAGTCCACATTGTCATATGACGATCCGGCACCCGGAACAATAGCTACTCTCACATACACCTACAACGGAAACTACGTTGGCAAATCCGGTATCCTCCTTAACAAGGACACCAAAGGATATGAGTTTAACGGTGAGATGAATGAAAACACCGGGCTTAACCAGACAGCATTTGAAGCAGTCGAAGAGGAAGAAGAACGCGTAATCTTTTTAAATGTCAAAACCATAATTATAGGAATTGTCGCCGTTGCATTCTTCGCAATCTTTGCTCTTTTCATTATCGCAGTTATTAAAAGCTATAACTTCGACAATCCAAGGAGTCCCAGAAGAAGACGAAGAAGAAGAAAGAAATACGGAAAACACAAGAACCTGCACTTTTAGAGTGCAGGCTCTTTTTTTAATCAATAAATTTGCATCTTAAAGGATTCTCTCCCGAAAGTGTCTGAATCGGGAAAAGCTTCTCTTCGCCGTCCGCTTTAAGTCTTATACATTTATCAGGTATTCCCTCTGTGATATTGGTTGTAAACTCGACTGCCTCCGCTTTTTCCAAAGTCTGTTCATAAAGAACTTCCTTTGTCTTCCAGTTCATGCTTCCGTCATCTTTAAACTCGGGCTCTCCGCTTTCAACCGTAATTATCGTATCATCCTGAAGTGCGGCAACTATCATCTGCTCGTCGGCGTTTTCATCAAGAATCTTGGTGTAGTGCATGTAGTAGCTTAGGCGATCCGGAGCATCAACAATTACAAGACCCTTTGCGTCATTTGGTGCTTCGTCAATAAGCCCTGCCCACTTGGAAGACCGGTAAGTTGCGCAGAAGTCCAGATATTTATAAATCGTACCAATCCCTGTTTCGGGAATTTCAAATTCCTTCTCTTCTTCTATCTCGTCTCCGTCAACAAACGTATAGTTCACAGCTTTTACCGATTGGTTGCTGTTCGTAAACTGTAAATCAAGGATTTCACCTTCATCAAACCACCCTATTAAGTCTCCGGCATAGTTGTATACTTCATTATTAATGGAATAAACCGCTGTTGTTATGTCTCCGTTATAATAAATAACCTGTCCGGCATAGAGTTCTAC
Source organism: Lachnospiraceae bacterium (assembly GCA_017614185.1). The sequence continues at coordinate 6,585 of JAGACI010000124.1, forward strand.
ATCATAATCTCCGGTATTTGTGTCATAGACATACCACGCGCCATAGTGAGGATTCACATGTCCCTCGATTAGTATTCTGTCCCCGACTTTGGTACAGTCCATCAAAACGTTGGCGGGTCCTACGTCGGTCATGTCTATTTCCATATCGTTATATTTAAATATCATTCCGTCAACGGATATATCGTTTTCACCTTCACCAAGATCGTAGGCTCCATAAATCTCCGTATCGACTTCCGATATCGCTATAACTTTTCCGCTATTATCAGTAAGAACGCTATACATCATCAGAGGATGGTCGCTATTATACTTTTTGTCATAGAAAAGCTTTCTTGTATCCAGATCATCCGATACTTCATACTTTACGGATGAAAGCTCATCAGGACTAAAATATGCTCCTATGAAATGCCTTTCGGTATACTCGTTATAATCCTGCCTCTCATGTGGAATCATTGTCTGAAGAAGCAAAGCCTCTCCATCTCTTCCCCATGCATAAGCATAGAAGCTTTCATTCTTTTTGGTTTCAGTGACGGCTGTTCCCTTGCTTTCACGATATATAACAAAATCTCTGTTATAGTAGTCATAAGCAGGTCCTTCAACCGGGCCGTTTCTGAAAACTTCTGCCATAATGAAAGATTCACCGTTTCCGACTTCTTTCATCTGCATGTAATCCAGGCCGTTTGCTGATGTAATATAGAAGATTCCGTCACTCTCACACATATCTTCATACATCTCATATCCTATATCCGAACTCTCACCGGGATTAACACTTGTTGCAGTAAGCGTATATTCATCGGGAGCATCGTTATCACCCGCATACATCTTATTGAATTTGATATCGCCTTCGAGGGTTGTTTTGTCAAAATCTCTCTCAAACTTAAAGTTTCCTTTTGCATCAAAAGAAATCGTGGCAAAATCCTCATTTGTCTCGATATCCAAAAAACGCCATTCACCTTCAAGAAACGATATTATTTCTTCTTCGGTTTCAAGTTTATTGGGAAGTGTAACCTCCGGCTCTTCCTTTACTTCCTCAACCGTCACTTCTGCTTCTTTAGCTTCTGTTTCAGGGCTTGGAGTTTTGGCAGTTTCTTTGCCACAGGCTAATAAACCTGTCGAAATAACTGCTGCCACTATGAAAAGAGCGGTTTTCCTTTTCATGTATTATGCCTTTCTGTATACTTTCCTTTAAAATCCCAGATTATCGTTTACAAGGATTACATGTATTCTGTCTTTATGTCTTGAAAATCTTGTGATAAGAATCTGACAGCAGATAGTATCGGGAGATTTGCAGTTAAAGCATGCTCCTGTCTTGGAGCAGGGTGTTGAAAGTCCGAATCTTTGCGCATTGGTGGGAGCGGCAACATTTCTTGCCCTCTTCATTGCCGCATCGACATCACTGCAGACCTTATTCATTCCGACAATAAAGATTACTTTCTTGGGACCCTGTGCAATTGCGGATACTCGGTTTGAGTTTCCATCGATGTTTACAAGAACACCATCATCTGTCATTGCGTTGGTGCTTGCAAGGAAAACATCTGCATCATAAGCCTTAAGCATGGCAGCTCTCTTGTCTTCCTCTGCATCTCTGTCGATAAAGTTGTAGTTTCCCTTCTTTACTGCTTCAACAAGACCTATCTCATGAGCGCTCATAGCACCACCCATTGTTACAGATGACCCTTCGGGAATCAAATCAAGTGCAATCTTAAGCGCCTCTTCTTTATCTTTGGCATAGTAGCCTGTCATGTTTCTTGATTCAAGACCCTTGATTGTTTTCTGAGCGAGAAGCTCATTTCTTTTAATTATGTTTTCGTTCATTTTATTACCCTCCCGTTTAATGATTTGTTGTTTATTGTAATTAAGGCAAAAGAGTTATTTCTCCTTTGCCTTTTTTAATGCTTTCTTTTTGTTCTCTTTGTACTTTGTATACTTCTCTGCCAAAGTTCTGAAGGTATCACGATCGATTTTCTTCATTGTTTTGACGCAAAAATATAACTCGTGACAATCCTTTCTCACTCTGACTTTGGATTTCACGTATCCGTGTCTCGGGCAGAAGCCCACATAGTAATAATTCTTGTGGTTTGGTGAAAACCACTTGATTCTCTTAAACGTTGCCCCGCCGCACTTATAGCACTTTGTGCTCATTACCTTCTTGTTCGAAAGAAGCTGCTGCTTGGTTTCAAATCCTCTTGAGATAAACTTGCTGTACTTATCAAAGTCTACCCATATCTCATGGTCCTCATCTTTGGGAGCTCTGTAAGTATCATATGAGATGTGGGACATCGCAAGGTCTTCGTTTATCTTTGCAAAAACCTTTGCCGTATAGTAGGCATCAGAAAAAGCTCTGTGGAAAGGAATGTCTTTCTCAATCTTAAGAAAGTCAACCGCATATTCCAAAGATTTTCTGCTTTTGCCGTCTTCATACTGAATGGAAAACAGTTTTTGAACATCGAAGAACGCAATCGGACCATCTGATAAAGCCTTTAGTCCGAAATAGCGAAGATTGTTCTGATACTCAGAAAGATCGAGAGGGCCCCATGTTCCAAACATGTAATCCCTGCCGCACCATTCCTTAAACTCGGCTGATACATCGGCAAAGGGTTTGCCCTTCTCAAGCTCTTCCATACGAAGGTGGATGAGCTTTCTTGTGATGTGATGCATCTTACTGTAAACCTGAGGCCTGACGAGTCTGGAGAATTCATCAACCATAACTCTGTCATTATTTAGCTTGAC
>JAGACI010000125.1 GCA_017614185.1 Lachnospiraceae bacterium
CGCCTACGCAGCAGGCAAAGCAAAGAAGTCTAACGACTATTTTAAGACATATGTTTCAACCACACGTGAATACGTTACGGTTGATATCGAACTTGACAGAAGAAGCAGCTTAACAAGCGGACAGGTAGTATTGTTCTACGACCCCGAAGTTATGGATTTCCAGTGGGGTTACGACAACTCCTTCTTCGACATTGTTGACGTCAATGCCAATTACGGTAAGGGAGCCATCTCCTTTGCATGGGCATCCGACGAAGCAGCTTACTTCTCAGAGAGCCTCATGAGCCTTACCTTCAAGGTTAAGAACGCTCAGAACGGCCAGAAGGTTTCTTTTGTCACAGACGTTGTAGAAGCTTATCAGAACTTTGAAGCTTTGGAAAACGGCGAAGACAAGACCTCTACCGCAACATTAAAGCTTCCCAGAATCGGTGGTCGCTACTACAGATGGGAAGACACCAGAAACGAAATCAACAGATTCATCTGCAGCATTTTAAGATACTTCTGGTAAGAAACACCAAGGCCCGTCCGGTTAACTCCGGGCGGGCTTTTTATTGCAGGCGCTTTGGCCTAGTATAGAAAGATTATTGTAAGGAAGGGAAATGTTCTTTTGCGTTTATACTTATAGGCATTTCGAATTGCGCGAATATATTCAAAAAGTGTGAAATATATTCTCAAAAAAATATTTATTATCGCACTGAAACCAGGTAAAATAAAGAAAAACTAATTGTGAGGATAGCGTACATGAAGGGTATAAGAGTAGCATTATTAGGGGTAATGATGACTGTCATTTTTTGCGCGTGCGAGAAGCCGGTGCAGTTTACGGAGCAGACATCGGTAACCGAACAGGAAGTAAGTGTTGAAGAGGCGACTGAGGAAGTTGCTGAGACTGAAGTGGAGACTTTATCTGAGCTTCTTTCGGAAGATGCACGGAAGATAGTGGATTTTACCGGCGTAGAACCCGGAGAATATGAGGATATAAGAGACCTCAATTATTACACGGAATACGTAGATTCTATGTACGACATTCCCTATTGGAAGGCCAGTGGAACAGCTGCAATGATTTGTGGTTACGAACCTGCTAAGACTCAGGAGCAGGTTGTTGCATACTTAAACAGCAGAGCGCCTAAGGGCTTTGTTCTTCTCTTTGAGGCTTTCTTTAATAAGAAATATGCAACAGATGAAATAGTTGAATATGCGCAGTCGTATGCATATTATCTGACGAAGGCGACACTTGAGAAGCATTCTTTTGCTGAATTTATGACAGAGGATTACCGGGGAGAGTGGTTTAAGTCTGTTGGGTGTACAAGAGAATATGAATATGACGAATATGACAGATTAATCGAGAATGGTAAAAGCTATCGCAAGGAAGGCATTACGGAATTTAAAGTTGGAAAACATATGTGGGTGTATGGCGGCGAAAACTGGGTTAGAAGTGCTCAGGAATTATACGATGTGATACACGACGGCTATAAGGGCTTCGATTATATGGAGGAATTGGTTAAGGCTGATGCACCTGCTTTCTTTGAGACTTATGCAAAGGATAGATACGCAGTTGTCGAACTTGCAGATAAAGAATGGTCGTACACCAAAGTAACCGATTATGGCGGTTGGATTACGCTGGCATGGGCGCTTCACGCTCCGCATGAGTATATGCATGCCCTTACATTGAGGGCGGGAGGTCCGGATGTTATGTGGATGGGCGAGGGCGTGGCAGAGAGCTATTCTTTTATGAACTTAAAAGGAGAAGGCTATCTTAACGCTTTTGACTATATCGAATTCATGAAAGGAAACGTTTCCGAAGACTTTTGGAAAGATTCTGAACTGTCTGACAGGCAGCGGGTTGAGCCTCTGCTGGTTGAATGCAGAGAAGCTTTTAACTCATACAAAGAAATGTTTGGAGATGATTATACCGAGAATTTGTACACATATCTGGCTATGGGTGAAAAAGAAATTGAGACAAAAGAAAGCCTTTTTGGCTTTGGCGTGACAGATGCATATGAAATAACCAGAATTCCCGGTGGAGGAAAAGATACTGTTGCGGATGAGCTTTCATATCCGGGTGCCACAGTGCTGGTAAAGGAAATGATTAAAGATTTCGGCGCGGATAAGGTTTTGACATATTTGTATGTGGGGGGAGATTTTGAGAAAGCTTTCGGTATGACTTCTGCAGAGTATCTTGAAAAGGTTCGTGTAAGAGGCAGTTATAAACTTAACTTCTTTTACAATACGCCTTATACAAACGACTGAATATTGTTGCAGGAAGTTATGTAATGCGTAAATGCTTGACATTTCTTCCTTTTGATAATAATATTTCCTTAACAACAGCAATGACGGAAACACGTCGTAAGAGATAAATCACTCAGAGAAAGAAGCATTTTGGTGTGAGCTTCTGTGTATAAGACTTACGGTACCATTCCCGAGCTGCCCTTTTGAACCGAGTATAAAGGGCCGTGTCCCGCGTTAAGGGTTTGAGTGAAAGTTAAGGTGGAACCGTGTGATAAGCACCCTTGCATGTATATTTACGTGCGAGGGCTTTTTTATTCTAAGAAGTTAGAGTCACCCGGCCGAGACTTTCTATCATACGAAAGGAGATTTTCCTATGAAAATCACATTAAAAGACGGCTCCTTCAAGGAGTATTCAGAGGCAAAGAGCGTATACGACATCGCGCTCGACATTTCGGAAGGACTTGCTCGCGTAGCCTGCGCCGGTGAGGTAGACGGTAAGGTTGTAGACTTAAGAACAGTCCTTGATCATGACGCAACATTAAACATTATTACAGCCAATGACCCTGCGGCATTGCCCGTTATTCGTCATACCGCATCTCACGTACTTGCCGAGGCTGTTAAGAGACTTCGTCCCGATGCAAAGGTTACTATCGGACCTGCAGTTGAAGACGGATTCTATTACGATTTCTTAACCGAGCCTTTCTCAAGAGAAGATTTGGACGCTCTTGAAGCCGAGATGAAGAAGATTATCAAAGAAGGCCACGAAATCAAGCGCTTTACTCTTTCAAGAGCTGAGGCTGTTAAGTTCATGCAGGAGCGAAACGAGCCTTTCAAGGTTGAACTTATCAATGACCTTCCCGAAGACGCGGAGATTTCTTTTTACGATCAGGGCGGCTTTGTAGACCTTTGCGCAGGCCCTCACCTTATGAGCACAAAGGGTGTTAAGGCATTCAAGCTTACATCCTCGTCCATGGCTTACTGGAGAGGCGA
>JAGACI010000126.1 GCA_017614185.1 Lachnospiraceae bacterium
GAGAGTCTTGATGAGGCTTCGTATGAGAAGTGCGTTAATGAGGCTTATGAGGCTTTTAAAGCGGTTGCACTTGCTCTTCTTGATAAAAGGCTTGAGGTATCGGGTAACGGCGATGTCGGTGAGACAGAAGACCTTGTCAAAGAAGCAATCGGAATGGATATCGATACCTACTTAAAGGAATACGGTCCAAAGATTATCGATACTCTGGATGAGACCAAGGAAGCGACTGCCTTTACGGGTAATACTCAGACCTATCTTTGTAACAATGACACTCTGGTGATAACCCTTTCTGAGGGTGAGCCCGTTTTATATGAAAGATGGGAGGAAAAGTAGCATGAAGAAGAAAACTTTACTCTCATTTATCCTTGCTTTGACTGTCGCAGTCGGTGCGATAGGCACACCGCTTTCCGTTATGGCAGCCGGAGAAAAAGAATCGCCAGAGAACATGCCTTTGCATGTTAACGGCAAAACCTATATTTGTAAGACATTAAATGTCACATACGATAACAATGCTTATGTTTCTATAAGGGATATAGCCTATGCCTTATCAGGAAGCGATAAGCAGTTTGATGTCTCTGTTGGCAATGAAGTAAGAATTGAGACGGGTGTTCCCTATGTCGGAAGAGGGTGTGAGAACACATCTTTTGACGAAGAGGTGATGGAGCCGGACTTTAACTATAAGTTTAATCTTAAGACTACACCGATGTTTATCGATAACAGAGAGATTAAGCGATATATACTTGTGGGAAGCGTTTTTGACGGTGTATATGACTGCTTTATTTCCGTTCCCGATCTTGCTATCACACTTGACTGTGATATGAAGATAGAAAACGATGAACTTTACATCGAAACCGGGAAGGAGTTTAAGGTTGATCCCGAAGCCCTTATGGACGATGAATTCTTCATGGCTACGAAAAGCTGTCTTTTGGGAGACGCCACAACAGGCGAAATAATCTATGAGTACGACGGTGATGAGACCGTTCTTATAGCGAGCACCTCGAAACTTATGACTTACCTCCTTGTGATGGATGCAGTATCTGAAGGAAAGATCGGAATGAACGACGAGGTAATTATCTCAAGAGAGGTATCGAAGCTTTCATATGGTGAAGATGGCGTAATCGAACTTGAAGAAGGCCTGGAAACGAATGTGCCAGAGCTTCTTAAGGGAATGCTTCTCGCGTCAAGCAATGAGTGCGCAAAAGCATTGGCTGAGCATGTGGCAGGGAGTGAAGAAGCCTTTGTAAAGATGATGAATGATAAGGCCAAAAGCCTTGGACTGTCCGAGTCAACGAGGTTTTATAACTCAAACGGACTTCCGACATATACGGATGAAGCAGTAGCTTCAAAGAGGCAGAACCGCTCAACTGCCGAAGATATGTATAAGCTTGTAAAGTATATCCTTGCAGTTTACCCTCAGGTTACCGATATCACTTCACTTAAAGAAGCATCACTTCCTTCAATGGAGTTCGTTGCCAAGAATACCAACCCTCTTTTATATAATGTTGACGGTGCGGTAGGACTTAAGACGGGAACCACAAACGGAGCCATGTGCTGCCTTATTACGGCAAAGAAGGTAGATTGCAGTGACGGTGAGCACATGCTTGTATCTTTGGTGTTTGGCTCCGAAAGCTACGTGATAAGAGGTCTTACATCAGAGCTTCTTCTTGACTACGGTACGGATTATCTTAGGGATAATGTTACTGAGACAAGTAAGGACAGTACAGTTCCGACAAATGCGGAAGACCTTGTTAAGAACGTAATAAAGGTCGCAGAGAAAATTAATAAAGAATAAAAAAAGCCCCCGGGGATTAGGAGAGAGAGTAGTGTATCCCCGAGGGTTTCTGTCTGTTTATAAGACTGCAAATTTGTATATGCAGACGAATTGAAGAACGGTTCCAAGAAGAACGAACACATGGAATATTGAATGCATGTAGCGCTTCTTCTTGCCAAGACCGTAAAGGATGGCTCCCACCGTGTAGGCTATTCCGCCTCCGAGAAGCCACATAAAGCCTTCAAAAGTAACGGCTTTGATGGTAGGAACTGAGGCTATTACTATGCACCAGCCGATTCCTATATATCCAATCATCGAAATCTTCGCATATTTCTTAAGATCAATGGCGGTAAGCACCGCTGAGAAGATTGCCAATCCCCAGACAACTCCAAATATGCTCCAGCCCCAGCCGGGCGAAACCTCTCTTAAAGGACCAAGTACAATCGGAGAGTAGGTGCCTCCTATAAGGAAGTAGATGGTGCAGTGGTCGATTACCTGCATCACCCTCTTGCCCATATTGGGCCTCAGTCCGTGGTAGACGCTTGACATCGTATAAAGGATGATGAGGGATGCTCCGTAAATGGCGCTTCCTACGACATAGAATCCGTCATGGTTTCTTGCCGAGAGAACCACACATATTATTAGAGCAACGATTCCGAAAACGCCTCCGATTATGTGAGTTATCATGTTTGCAAGCTCTTCACCCTTTGTGTAATCCGGGAGAACTCTGTCAGCAAGTTTGGTTCTTGTCATTTAATCACTTCCTTTTTGCTTCTAAAAAGATAATATCACGACGTGACGTAGTTTTCAATACTACATGATAAAATTTTTAAAATCTTATAGCAGGCTAATTCTGTGCCTGATTACAGAAATAATCCGACAAAATGGTTGAATTATCCGACAAATCAGTGGTATTATAGATTATATATTGACAGGAGAGGATAGATGAAAAGAGACTTGGCAAGAAGGCTTTTGGTAATAGCAATGGCCCTGGTTCTTGCATCTTTGTGTGCGTGCAGTAACGGCACCGAAAGAAGCATATATCTATACTCCGAACAGGCGTCGGATCATATCAGTGAGGAGAACATCTACTCCTCATATGTTCCTTTTGCGCAAAATGTGCTCGACGTTATCCCCGAAGAAACAGTTACTCTTAAAGTTTACAGTGCTTTTTCCAGAAAAAAGGGAATGCAGACCGGGTGGTTTAGCCAGGTTATGAAGGACCTTTTTAATGTTGAACTTGATTTTATTGATTTGACTGAAGCGTATACAGATGACGGAAAGTTTGACTGTGATTTTATTCTTTTGAAGTCCAATAACAAACTTTCAAGTTACCTTAGTAAAAATCTTCTGCTCGACCTAAGAAGCAGTCATCTTTTGGACCAATATGGCGGATTTATAAAGGATAACATGAAGTATGCCCTGTACCGCAGCGACAGTTTATCGGATGAAGGCTTGTTTGGAATTCCTAACAATGTTGCATACAATTCAGACGAGTATTCGGATTTCCCTTTTCATCCGGATGTGAGATGGGATCTATATGTAAGGCTTGGGAAACCTGAGATTGTCGAGATGGATGACTATATTGAACTTTTAAAGAATATGAAGGATTTAAATCCTACATCCGATTCCGGCAAAGAGGTTTACGGAGCAACTATATATTCCAAAACAGATGATTACTTTATTACATCCGTTACCGAGACAATGGAAGACTTCTTTGGAGTTGAAGATTTTTATGTCGGCTTCTATAACCCCAAGAACAAAAGCTTTACAGGTGCGCTTGACAACGGCAGCGAATATATAAAGTGCCTTGAATTCTATAACAAAATGTATCGGGAAGGCCTCCTTAATCCGATGTCAATGAACATGAATTATATGATGGTTTATAATTCGTATACTGACGGCCAGAATCTGTTTTGTGTAGATTCGGGGCTTGCAGATGCATATAATTCTGTAGAGCATCAGGCAGATAAGAAGATTATGGCTCCTCTGACTTTCGCAAAACAGGTCAACATGGTAAGGGGACTGAACCCTCTTGGCGATGAAGGCCTTTGGTGTATCGGAAAGAATACGAAATATCCCGAATTATGCATGGCAATCATTAACTGGATGGCAAGCCCCGATGGTATGATGACAACTTATTACGGCCCCAAGGGGATATGCTGGGATTATGACGAGAATAACAATACAGTTCTTTTAAATCCCGGATACGAGGCATTGTTTCATCCCAATTATGAGTTTGAAATTAACAGCGGCTTTTCAGGGTTATTTACGCAGGGCGAGCCGTATTTTAACTTCTATTTCTGGGCTGAGGATACAGAGAATCCTGAGTCTAACGGTCAGACTTATAACTATATCACCTGGCCCAACATGTCCAATAACCAGCGTAATTACCAGATAATGAATGACTGGCTTGAGGCCAACCATGTGGAAACCGTAGAAGAGTATCTAAATAAATCTAAATTTACTATTTTGATACCCGATGCATATGTTGTTCCGGAAAAGCCCGAAGATATAGAAAAGGATATTTCCGACATTTGCCAGATAATAAAGAAAGGCAGCTGGAAAGCAATTTATGCCAATACCGAAGAAGAGTTTGAAGCGGTTATTGAGAGCATGAGAGAGGATGCCGACAAGGCTGGATATGCAGACGTGGTGAAGTGGTGCAGGGTTGAGGCATATAATAAGGCAGGAAGCAGCATCTATAAGAGTTTTGGCTGATAAGAGGTATGGGATGAGCAAAGAAGTCTTTTCGTTTGACAACCTGTTACATGAGAAGAAATATGGAAACAAAGGTATTAAGCTCTTAATCAAGGTTATAGTGCTTGCTTTGCTTCCTGTAATTATAATGGGAACTTTTACAATTATTGTAAGCTACAGGACCATTGGTAAGACTATGTCCGATGAGGTTATGAATGAACTTAAGAGTACGGCTCTTGTTATTGAAAGTTCCTATGATGTTATGAGCAGTGATGATTTTGTGAAATTGAAATCGGGAAACATTATCAGGGGCACATTCGTAATCAACAACAACTATAAGCTCTTTGATACCCTTGCCGAGGAGGGTGATATCTACTCGGCAATGTATTACGGGGAAGACCTTATCGTTACTTCGCTTAGAAACGGTATTGGCAAGAGAATCGAGATACTGCCGATTCCGGAAGAAGTATATCAGAGCGTTTATGTTGATGAGACAGAGTATTACATAAACAATCTTTATATAGACGGTGAACCGTACTTTGCTTACTATTCACCTTTGTTCAATAAGGACGGCTCGGTTGTCGGAATGATTTTTACCGGCAAAAAGACACAGGTAATATCTGAAGCTACGAATACCAACACCTATCAGGTTTCAACCATAACCGGTCTTGCTATTCTTATGTCGCTTGTATTCTCTGTAATTCTTCTTATTTCGGTAGCCAAATTTGTAGGCTATGCCATGGAAGAGGATGAGAAGGTTGATGAGCTTACCAAAGCCAACAGAGCCAAGGACAGTTTCCTTGCCAACATGTCGCATGAAATCAGAACACCTATCAATGCAGTACTTGGTATGGATGAAATGATTCTTCGTGAGAGTAAGGATGAGACTATCACAGGTTACGCCGCAAGCATCAAGAATGCAGGTCAGGCACTCCTGTCACTTATTAACGATATCCTTGATCTGTCAAAGATTCAGGCAGGTAAAGTAGAACTTATCGAAGGAAGATATGAGCTTGCTTCGATTATCAACGATACCTATAACCTCCTTCATCAAAGAGCCGATGCAAAAGACATTGAACTTATCATAGAAAACGATCCTTCGATTCCATCAGAGCTTTGCGGTGATGAAACCAGAATAAGACAGGTTCTTACCAACATCTTAACCAATGCGATTAAGTACACCGAAGAAGGAAGCGTCAGGATAGCGTTTGGATGGAATCCGATTGATGATGAGAGAATGACACTTATCATGAGTGTTGAAGATACGGGTATCGGTATAAAGGAAGAGGACATCCAGAAACTCTTTGACTCATTTGCAAGATTTGACGGAACGAGAAACAGAAGTATTGAAGGAAGCGGGCTGGGATTATCCATTACAAAGAGCCTTGTCGATTTGATGGACGGAACCATAGATGTAAAGAGTTCCTACGGCCACGGCTCCACATTTACGGTAGGCATTCCTCAAAAGATACTAAACAGTGCACCCATGGGTGACTTCGCAGAGAGTATCCGTAACAGCACCTACCATGTTGAAGAATATCACGAATCCTTCGTTGCACCTGATGCGAGAATCCTTGTCGTTGATGATATCAAGGTTAACATTGAGGTTATTATAGGACTTCTTAAGCAGACCAAGGTTCAGGTTGATACCGCACAAAGCGGAGGAGCCTGCATAGAAGCTGTAATGCACAAGAAGTACGACATCATTCTCATGGACCACATGATGCCTGAAATGGATGGCGTGGAAACCTTATGGATGCTAAAGAAAACACAGGATAACTTAAGTAAGGATGCTGCAGTAATCGCGCTTACCGCGAACGCTGTTGTAGGCGCCAAGGAACAATACCTTGAATGGGGCTTTACGGATTACCTTTCAAAACCTGTTCAGGGAGCAGCCCTTGAAGCATGTCTTGCCAAGTATCTGCCGCCTGAAAAGGTTAAATATGTCGAAAAGCCCGAACATACTGATCCGGTTCCCACGATGCCTCCTGAAGCAGGAGCGGAATCCTTTGCGCAGTACGAAGAACCGAAGAAGGAACTGTCTTTGGTTGACAGGCTTGATTTTCTTGATACAGAGGTCGGCCTTAGCTACTGCCTCGATGAAGATACATACAAGTCTATCCTTGAGACATATGTGGAAGAGGATAAGTCCGAAGATATCGCAAAGTTTTTTGAAAGCGAACAAAAGGAAGACTACCGAATCCTTGTACATGCGGTCAAGTCAACGTCCCTCTATATCGGAGCCGTTCCGCTATCCGATAAAGCAAAGGCCCTTGAGAACGCCTGCATAGAAGACAAATGGGACTATGTAGTTGCAAACAATGAGGAAATGCTTGAAAACTACAAGTCGCTTATTGGCGAGATAAAACGGGTTTTAAATATATAAATATTTTTACCAGTCAAGTTTACAAATCAAACAGAATCTCCTTTTTACTTATTGAACGCGCGAGTTCAAAAAAGTAGAAAGGAGATTTTTTTATGTCAAAAAATGAAAACGGACCGGATTCCGAAGTGGCAGAGATGCAGGTGATGTTAAACAGCCTTGGCTACAACTGTGGCACCGTAGATGGAATTATGGGACCGGCAACGAAAGCCTCTGAAACGAGACTTCAAAACGAAAGAACGGTTTACCTTGTACTAAAGGAAGCTGGTTTAAAAGACGCAGCAATCGCGGGAGTGATGGGCAACATACAGGCAGAGAGTTCTTTCAGAACTGAACTTTCCGGATACGGTGGAGCAGGCGGAATTTGTCAGTGGGAAGGTTCGAGACTAGAGAGGCTGAAAGAATATGCCTATGAGATGGGTTTAGAAGAAACAGATATCAGATTACAGGCTGATTTTCTTGCTCTTGAATTGACTCCATACAGCAGCAAATATGACAGAGCCTGTATGAATCTGCTTGAGCTGTTAAGAGGCATGGAAGATAACGAGGGCAACGCACAGATGGCCGCGGATTATTTCAATGCGTTGTTCGAAAGGAACAGAAATAAACCCACATGGGAAGAGGTAATAAGCGAATGTGAGAAATGCGGATGGGCTATACACAGATTTTCTAAGAAGCCTAACGCATATAACAACAGATTTTACCTTGATGCGCCAAAGAGAAGGGGCGCAGCAAAAGCGTTTTATTACAAAATGAAAAATTTATATGAAGAAAGAGAGGAAGAAGAAAAATGGTAGGATTAGACCTTAATCTTAGATTAACACTTAATTCAAACGGATCGGTTACTGCAAATTGGGATTCTATATCCGGGGCATCATATTATGAGTCATATATGTACGATATCAATAGTAACCAAATGGTATATAACCAGAAAAACATTAAGACAAATTCATACACCAGTAAAGCTGGAATTAAGGATAACAGCAATTACCGAGTGGTAGTTGTGGCATACAAATCAACCGGGGGAAGCATTACTTCGGCTGGAAAGAATATACTAATTCCTTCGGGATTCTACAATACAAGTCTTGCAGTTCCCGGAAATGTCAGAGCATCAGCTGAGACAAATGCAATTACGGTATCGTGGAGTGGCGTAAGTGGTGCAACAAGCTATGACGTGCTTTTTGATAACGTGGCAAGTAATGTTACCGGTACATCAAAACGTTATACAGGATTAACTCCTAACAGCAGACATTCATATGCTGTAAGAGCCAAGAACCAGAATGTAACCGGTTCGTATAGTACGACACAGTATATTAACACCCTGCAGAGTGCTGTTCAGTACCCCTCCACACCATCAAACATTACAAAGAAAGCAGATGAGACATCTGCAACTATCAGCTGGGGTACAGTAAGCAATGCGACAAGCTATGAACTGTTGTTTAATGGAACAACATATAGCCTTACAGCAACATCAAAGACTATTTACGGATTAACTCCGGGAAGAGCATATTCTTTCCAGGTCAGAGCGAGAAATGCGAATGGATATAGTGCATACTCTGGCAGCATGACTGTTACAATAGCGCCTAATGCTCCTACGGGTATTTCCGCTACTGCAACAAGCAATGGCGCAACCATACGATGGAATTCGGTATCGGGTGCTTCCGGATATACTGTTGAGTTTGATGGAATTAACTATGAGGTGGGTTCTAACCAGACATCATATACGGTGACAGGAAAACTGCCTTCGATAAACTACAGATACAGGATTTGTTCAAAGAGTGTAGATGGTCCGGGTGTATTTAGCTCATTTTATTACGTTAAAACTCTGGATCAGACTCTCGTACCACCAAGTGCAATTGGCCATTCCACTACTGAAACAAGTATTGAAATATATTGGAATATGGTAAGCGGAGCTTCAGAGTATGAAATCCTTTTCGATGGACGTACATATAGGGCATCCAACGCAAGCAGATCTATTTATGGCTTGAGTCCAAATAAAACATACAAATATAAGATAAGATCCGTGACATCAAATGGTAAAACCAGTGATTACAGTACAGAGATGAGCGCAACAACAGCTCCCGGAAGTCCTATGCCGTGGGCAGAGATTGATGGGGAGACAATAACAGTAAACTGGCAACCTGTAACAGGAGCTACAGGATATCGAGTATGGATTAACAATAGCGAATTCACAACAAACACGAATTCATTTATCTACAGAAACGCAGCGCCCAACACAACCTACAACATCAAGGTTAAATCAAGAAATAGAGACGGTGAAGGCAACTATAGCAATCCAATATCAGTAAAATCAGGGGCGGCGATGATTGACGCCTCCGGCATTGTTGAAGAAATTGGAAGTTACGAAGTAAGAATTTCATGGCCTCCGGTAGAGGGCGCTGATTATTACGAAATCAATATTGATGGAGATACTAGTTTTACCCGTAATACATACTGGCAAAGCCAGCAGTTTGTTGAGAAAACGACATACAGATATAAGCTGAGGGCATATACCGGAAATGTTCCCGGACCATATACTGAGGAACGTACATTTACCACGAAGCCTTACGCACCTAATACACCTGAAAACGTTCGCGCTACATCGACATCGGATTCGGTAACCGTGATGTGGAGCGCGGATGCCAGGGCAACTTCTTATGAGGTTTTCTTTGACGGAATAGAATACGGGACTACAGCAACAAGCAAACAATTACAGGTCTTAATCCTAAATCTGCTTATCAATATAAGGTCAGAGCAAAGAACGATGGCGGTTACAGCAATTACAGCTGGCCTCAAACAATAGTAACAAAGGCACCTGTACCTGCAACGCCTACTGATGTTTCGGCTACCTCAACAATTGACAGTGTCACAATAAGCTTCAGCCCTATCGAGGAGGCTGATGATTATGACATTGTGTTTGACAATGATGTCTTCAAAGTGAATAAAGATAGGAGATTGGTTTCCAAAACTCCAAAATCTTTAGTTAAATCTGCCAACAGAGCTGTGTTGAAAGCAGCAGCTACACCGGAAGAGCCTAAGAAGATGAAACTCTTATTAAAAGGACTAAAACCTGATTCAACACATAACTATCAGGCTAGAGCAAACAACGAGAGTGGCTCAAGTGACTTTTCTCCATTGTCAACTATCGTGACAAAGAAGGAGAAGATGGCTACATTCCCGGAAAGGAGAACAAAAAAGCCATATCTTGATGGAAGATATGGATATACAGGTCATGATCCTATTAATGTTATCTCCGGCGCATTCCTTTGGGATTATACAATCCTTGAAGAAAAAGGTAAGGATGGCCTTGGTTTTACTTTAATGTATGACTCCGAGAGGACATTAGAGGATAGAGGAGTTGGAAAAAAGTGGACCCACTCGCTTAACTATGTTTTGACTTCGGATGAAAATCATGTTTACTTCATTACTCCTTATGATAACGTATATGCTTTTGATAAAAATAATGCAGATGGTACCTTCACACCTGTTTCGGGAGGAAGAGAATGTAGCCTTTCTCGAGGAGATAACGGTACTTACTTGGTAAGATGTGGGGAAGATGCTGAGTATATCTTTGACGGCGATATGAGTCTTAAGCAGATTAATGAAGATGGAATTGAGACTTACACATTCATCAAAGATACAACCAATAATACAGTCAAGGTTGAGAGTGCACATGGAGCATATCTTACCCTGACATATATGGATGGTCATATACGTATTGTTACCGCTCCGGATGGTAATAGATATATTATCGGTTATGAGTCAAATGGAGATATTTTTGCTATTTACAATAAAAATATAAAGCCAATTAGATTTGAGTATGATAATAATTCAAACATTATTGCCATTCGTGATTACTCCGGAAACACATACCTTACAAATACTTATGATTTGGCACAACGTGTTATTGAGCAGGTTATTACTGGCAGAGGCAAGAGCAAGGTTTTGTATAACGATGAAGCCTGTAAGAACACTTTTATTGATGCCTATGGTTACTCAACTATTTATACATATGATGAGCTTGGCAATGTAACGGATATTGAACAGGGAGATTCACATGTCCAAAACAGATATAACGCTAAAAATCAGCTCATTGAAAGTATTGATTCTCTTGGTAATTCAACCATGATGGGTTATGATGATAGGGGGCGTATGAATCGCGTCGTTTATCCCGACCGAACTGACGAAAAGATTACTTATGCTGACAATAACAAGCCGACAAAAGTAATTTCAAGAGACGGTTCGGAGGTTAACTATCAATATGATGAGAGAAACAATCTCATTGAAGCAACCGATGAGAGGGGGAATGTAAGCTCCTATACCTATGACGAAAATGACAACTTAATAACCTACACTGACAGACTGGGTAATACATGGAATTTCGAATATGATGAGGCTAATCATTTAAAGAAAGCAATTGACCCTAAGGGAAATAAATCTCATTATACTCATGATGAAGTTGGAAGACTGACATCCTTTACCTCACCTTTGGGAAATAAGGTTGAACATATTTTTTCTGAGATGGGCGAACTCGTCGAAATCAAAGATAAAGATGGTTCTGTAACATATGAGTATGATGTAAATGGAAACCCTGTCAAAATTGTTGACAGAAGAGGAAACGATGAGCGTATCGATTACAACGATATGGGTCAGGTTATCTTGGTTAGGGACAGGGCTGGTGCAACAACTACTTATGAATATGATTCGTGTGGAAGACTTATATCAGAAAGGGACGTTGCCGGTTATGAAACATTTCAGAATTACGATGAACATGGTAATGTTGCTTTTATAAGAGATAAGGAAGGCTCAACAACCAGCTTTACCTATGATGCAAACAACAGACTCATCAAGGTGGAAGATGAACTGGGCGGAACCATTGAGTATACATATGACTGCATGGGTCAGGTTACATCGGTAAAAGATCAGCTTTCCAGAGAAAGAACTTTTGAGTATGACAATGCAGGAAATGTTTTAAAAGAGACAGATCCTCTTGGAAATGATGTTAGCTACACTTATGATGTGGCTGGCAACCTTCTTACCAGAACCGATGAAGACGGAGTGGTAACTTCCTATACCTATGATGGTGAGAACAGAGTTAAAACCATTGAAACTGCTGACGGTGAAACAGAGTTTACCTATGATGAACTTGGACGAGTCATAAGTGTTAAAGACGCAGAAGGACACGTCGAATCCGCAGAGTATGATGCTGATGGTAATCCGGTTATCTCAAAAGATAAAGAAGAGCACGAGACAACCTTCGAATACGACCACGCAGGAAGAATTGTAAAAGAGACTCTGGCAAACGGTGCCGAGACTCTTTATGAGTATGATGCAAACGGAAACTGTGTCAAGAAAACCGATGCTCTTGGGAACCTCTATACCTATGAGTACGATGAGGAGAATCGCCTTAAGAAGACAACAGACCCATTGGGACATACAACTTCTATTGTATACGATTCCAGAGGTCAGGTAAGTAAATTGACAGATGCAAATGAAAATGTCTGGAAGTATGCTTACAACGGTAGTGGAACATTAAGATGTGAAATATCTCCAACCGACGATTCGAAAATCTTTAAGTATGATGAGCTTAATCGTCTTAAGTCAGTAACCGATGAAGCAGAGAACACTGCAGAATACACTTATGACGCGGTAGGAAACTGCACATCCTATAAGGACTTTAACGGTAACACTTTAAGATATGAGTGGGATGCGAACAACCGTCTAATCAAGGTTACAAATGATAATGAAGCAGAGACAGTTTTCGAATATACAGGAACAGGTCTTGTTTCAAAAGTAACCGATGCTGAGGGAGCACAGACTCTATATGAGTATGATTCTCTTGGAAGAGTTACCAAGATTTCGGATGCTCTTGGACATAACACAGTATTTATCTACGATAAGCTTGGAAGAGTCTTAACTGAAACTGATGCAAACGGTAACACAACAGAGTACGAATACTCTCCTGTAGGTAACCTTCTTAAGGTTACGAGACCTGAAGGTGATTTCATCGAGTATTCATATGATGAAGTTGGAAACATCATCACAGAAGAGAATGCTGCAGGAACCAAGCTAACCTATACAAGAGATGCTCTTGGACAGGTAATCAAGGTAACAGATGCTCTTAATAACGAGACGGAGTTTACATACACTGCTGACGGAAAGATAGCGACTGTCAAGAATTCTGAAGGAAGAGTTACTTCTTATGCATATGATCCCAACGGAAACCTTACTGAGATTACAGATGCGTATGGAAATGTAACCCATTATGAGTACGATTCCATTAATAACCTCCTTAAGGAATACATGACCGATTCGGAAGAGACTAAGGGTAATACCATTTATCAGTACGACAGTAAGTCAAGAAAGATTAAGGAGATAAATCCTCTTCTTGAAGAGCAGACTTTCGAGTATGACGGTAACGGTAATACAACGGCCATTGTTGACGAGGAGGGCAGATGGACTCAGGTTATTTATGACCTTAATAACCGCCCTATAGAGCTTAAACAGGGCTTTGTCACCAAAGCAACACTTCGCTATAACAAGCGAGGCGAACTGGTAGAACTTAAAGATTGGACCGGAACAACTTCATATGAAAGAGATGCTCTTGGTCGAGTAACAAAGGTTACAAATCCTGAGGGTAAAGAAGCCGGATACTCCTATGATGCTGTAGGAAATCGAATTGGAATTGCATATCCTGACGGAAGCAACGTTTCGTTTGAATACGATAGAAATAATCGTATTAAGAAGATTACAGATGGTGAAGACGTAGTAGCGCAGTATACATACGATACTGCCGGCAGAATCGGAAGCATTGTAAAGGCAGACGGAATTGCCAAGACCTATACATATGACTTAATGGGTCGTCCTACAGGTATTTCCTACATGAAGGGCGAGAGTCCTATTGCAGAAGAAGCATTTACATTTGACTGCCTTGGAAGAATCACATCTTCAAACAGAACAAGTGATATAGAAGGCCTTGCTCGAATCGCAGAGTACGGATATGATGCACTTGGCAGACTTACCTCATACCTTGCAAACGGCGATACTCTTGAGAATTATCTCTATGATTCTCTCGGAAACAGGCTTGCAACTGTTCTTAACGGAAATGTGAACACTTCCTACAGCTATGATGCGGCTAACAGACTCACATCTCTTACAGAGAACGGCATTACAACCGGTTTTGAGTATGATAAGTGCGGAAACCTTATTAAAGAAAATCGCAATGATGAACTTATCCGTCAGTACCTCTACAACATGGATAACCTCCTCACCAAGGGTCTTAACCTTGAAACAGGAGAGGAGACAGAGTATTCATACAATGCCTTTAAGGAACTTATCAAGACAAACCGTAAGCTTAAGACTGGTGAAGACTACAGAAGTGTAGAACGCAAATTCGTACCTGATTTCATGACATCACATATAGGCAATAACCTTATGATGTATGAGACCGGTAAAGGAAGTCTTAAGACAATCTTTGGCAACGGTTATGAGAGAGTATCTCAGAAGTTCACACCTGAAGTCCCAACTCAGACAGAAGGAATAAGTAACACCTTCTTCCACAATGACTTGTACTTAAGCCCGATGATTGCAACAGACAATCAGGGCAACATAATTGCCAAGTCATCACATGGTATATGGGGTGAAAGATTAGACAGTGATCTTCCTGAAACCCTTGATGAGAACTTAAGATTCACATCCTACCGTTATGACCCCGTAATCAGTAAGTATCACGGCAACGCCCGAATCTATGATCCAAGA
>JAGACI010000127.1 GCA_017614185.1 Lachnospiraceae bacterium
CTTACCGCAATCCTTGGCTATATCGAACTTGCCAAAAAGCAGGAGATGACTCCCGAGAATGCGAAGTATCTTGCGATTATCGAGGAGAGATGTCTTCATATGAAAAAGCTTACGGAGGAGTTATTTGAGTACTCTGTAATTGCGACTTCGGAAGTAAAGGAAGAACTTAGCGATGTCTTTGTCAATCAGGTACTCGAAGACTGCATAATGAACTATTATCCTTCTCTTATGGAGCGTGGAATCGAGCCGGTTGTCGATATCACCGAAGCAAAAATAGTTCGTAAACTTTACCCTTCATACGTTGAAAGAATTTTTTCAAATCTTATAAACAATGCTCTTAAATACAGTGACGGCGATTTGTCGGTAAGCCTTGACGAAACGGGAAAGGTTACCTTTAAGAACGCTGCCGCTTCTCTTTCCACGGTTTCTGTGGAAAAACTCTTTGACAGATTTTATACGGTTGAGACCGCACAGAATACTTCGACGGGCCTCGGCCTTTCGATAGTAAGGACTTTTGCCGCAAGGATGAACTGCGAGCTTTCGGCTAAATATGAGGATGGCAGCCTTATTATCGAGATTGTTTTCTAAACCACGAAACTTCTTTATAAAAACCGCGAACTGTGGTATCCTTTATCTTGGGTTTTTTAAAACGAACCGGAGGTAAATATGGAACAGAACTATGTTATTGCGACAGCTTCTACGGCTGACAGAACGTGCGAGTATCTTGAATCTCATAACATCCCTTTTATTCGTTACAGCTATGTAATCGGGGATGATTCATATGAGGATGATTGCCTTGATTCCACAAGGGATGAAGTTTATAAGAAGATGAGAGAGGGCTCAATTCTTACAACGGCTGCAATCAACACCTACTCATACAAGGAGTTCTTTGAGGGTCTTATCAAGCAGGGCAAGGATGTACTTTTCCTTGATATGTCCTGGGTACTTTCGGCTTCATTCAGATTCTGCGATGAAGCAATCGAGGAATTAAGACAGGAATATCCCGAGAGAAAAATCATAAACGTTGACACCCGTTGTGTATCGGGCGGCCTCGGACTTTTGGTTGAGAAAGTAACAGAGCTTTATGAAGCAGGAGAATCCATGCAGGCTGTGCTTGACTGGATTGAGGCCAACAAGCTTAAGGTTATTCACCGCTTTACGGTTGACGATCTCACATGGCTTAAGAGAGGCGGACGAGTTTCCAATGCTTCCGCACTTATCGGAACACTTCTTTCGATTAAGCCTGTATTATATGTAGACAATGACGGAGCACTGGTTGCGGTAAGCAAGCAGAGAGGCCGTAAGAACGCACTTAACGCTATCCTTGAAGGAATAAAGCATGATGTCAAGAATCCCGATGGCATGATTTTCAGAATCAACCATGCAGACTGCCTTGAGGATGCAGAGTTTGTTAAGACCAAGATTATGGAAGCTTTCCCCACTGTTAAGGAAGTAAGCATCAATAACCTTGGCGTAGTTATCGGAGCACACACAGGCCCCGGACTTTTGGCAGTATTTTATATGGCTGACGAGCGAACAAAGGAATAGTATAAATATTTAATCGGAGGTAATTTGAAATGGCAGATTTTGTAAGCATTGACGCAGAAGACGATCAGTTTGCGTATCGTTATGACACACAGCTTCTCATCGACAGAAGAGATGAGGACCTTGATGAGGATGAAATCGCAGATTACATCACAGAGCACTTTGAGGGTAACAGCCTTATTGCAGCAGGTGATGAGGATATGATTAAGATCCACTTCCACACCAACGAGCCCTGGAAGATCTTAGAGTACTGCAACACACTCGGAGAAATCTACGATATTGTTGTAGAAGACATGATAAGACAGTCAGCAGGCAAGCAGGGCTGATAAAATTAAGAAAGCGAAGGCGCCTTTTTGAGGCGCCTTTAGTATATTATCTGATATTTTCTTTATTCACTTCTATAAAAAGCATAACCACCATAATGACTTGCATTATCATCATAAATATGGTCAAATAAACGCTTCCCCAATATATTCCCACAAGCAAAGCTCCGACTGTTTCAATAAGTGAAAGAAAGAAGTATGCTTTGGAATCGTACAGCCATGCAAATGGGAACAAATGTGCCGCAAAAACCATGGCATAGATCATAACCATCTTTTCAGGTGCCTCAGCGTAAGCCCACATAACAATCAGTATGTAGAGCATCTGGGTCAAAGTGAGTTTAAAGCCCAGGTTTGAAAGAGGATTGCCTGATTTGTCTCTTATCTTTGTTCCAAGCATCCTTGAAAACGTAATTGCCAAAGGCATAAGAAGGCATGAGCAGCAAAATGTGCTGAAGTTCCTTTCGGTGAGTCCCGGTACAAGGTACTGTACCGCGAGGATTGCTCCCCAGACGATAACCGATGCCATCATAAAGGGCAGTCCCTTTTTCTGAGCAACTATATTAGCCTTCTTTAATTCGTAAAAATCTCTTGTATTTGTATTACTTACACTCTCCTGTGCTGTCATTTTTCCTATC
>JAGACI010000128.1 GCA_017614185.1 Lachnospiraceae bacterium
ACAGGTGCTATGAAGAAGATTCTTAACGGTCTTGAATCACTTGGTGCTTCTCTTCGTGAGTAGTCGAAAGGAGTGTAGGTAAGTATGGAAAGAAAGAATTGTTGGGAAGACATCACAACAAGAGCAAAAGAAAAAGAAGTAGATCGCTTTGCAAAAAGCTATATTGAGTTTCTCAATAACGGCAAAACCGAGAGAGAATGTGTAGACCAGATTGTTAATCGAATTGAGGCAGAAGGCTACACAGAGCTTTCAAAGCTTGGTAAAAAGAAACTTAAAGCAGGAGATAAGATTTATTCCGTTCTTATGAACAAGACACTTGTCATGTTCAAGATTGGTAAGAACCCTATCACAGAAGGATTTAACATTCTTGGAGCACATATCGATTCTCCAAGACTTGATGTAAAGCAGAATCCTCTTTACGAAGACAACGGAATTGCTTATCTTGATACTCACTACTATGGCGGTATCAAGAAATATCAGTGGGTAACACTTCCCCTTGCCATTCACGGTGTTCTTGTAAAGAAAGACGGAACAACCGTTGAAGTTGCAATCGGTGAAGACGAGGACGATCCCGTATTCTTTATCTCAGATCTTCTCATTCACTTAGGTGCCGAGCAGCTTGATAAAAAGGGCGCTAAGGTAATCGAAGGTGAAGCTCTTGACTTAATCGTAGGTAACAAGCCCATGATTATTGACAAGAAAGCAAAAGAGACCGAAGAAGGCAAGAAGAATGCCAAGGAAGCTGTTAAGGCAGGCGTACTTGATATCCTTAAGAATCAATATGACATTGAGGAAGAAGATTTTATCTCTGCCGAACTTGAAGTCGTTCCTGCGGGAAAAGCCAGAGAAGCCGGTTTTGACAGAAGCATGATTCTTGGTTACGGCCAGGATGACAGAGTATGTGCTTTTACATCTGTTGAAGCAATGCTCGAGGTTGGAAATCTTGACAGAACAGCATGCTGCATCCTTGTAGATAAAGAGGAGATTGGTTCTGTGGGCGCAACCGGTATGCAGTCCAAGTTCTTTGAGAATACCGTAGCTGAGCTTATGGATGCTTTGGGATGCTACTCAGAGCTTAACTTAAGAAAGTGCCTTGCAAACTGCCATATGCTTTCTTCAGACGTATCAGCGGGCTTCGATCCTTTATATGCTTCTGTATATGAGAAGAAGAATTCTGCCGTACTTGGAAACGGTATTGTATTTAACAAGTTTACGGGTGCTAGAGGCAAGGTTTCATCCAACGATGCCAATGCAGAGTATATCGGACTTATCAGAAAAGTTCTCGGCGATGCAAACGTTAACTTCCAGACAGCTGAGCTTGGTAAGGTTGATGCAGGCGGCGGCGGAACAATTGCTTACATCCTTGCACTTTACGGAATGAATGTAATTGACTCAGGTGTTGCCGTTCTTAACATGCATGCTCCCTGGGAAGCAACAAGCAAGATTGATGTTTTTGAAGCAAAGAAGGCATATGTGGCTTTCTTAAACGGTATTAAATAAATGAATTCATTAAAGACTTCTGATTTTTACTTTGATCTTCCGGAGGAACTGATAGCTCAGGATCCTCTGGAGGACAGAAGTTCCTCAAGGCTTCTTGTTCTTGATAAGAACACGGGAGCAGTGGAACATCATATTTTTAAAAATATAATTGATTATCTTAATCCCGGAGATTGTCTGGTACTTAACAACACCAAGGTTATTCCCGCAAGACTTCTTGGCCAGAGGGAAGCCACGGGCGGAGCTGTTGAAGTGCTTCTCTTAAAGAGAAATGCAGATGATGTCTGGGAAACTTTGGTTAAACCCGGCAAAAAGTGCAAACCCGGAACCAGACTTACGTTTGGCGACGGAAGATTAAAAGCTGAAGTGCTTGAAACTGTTGATGAGGGTAACAGACTCATCAAGTTTTACTATGACGGGATATGGGAAGAGGTTTTGGACTCTCTTGGAGAGATGCCGCTTCCTCCTTATATTACCCACAAACTTCAGGATAAGAACAGATATCAGACTGTTTATGCCAAGTATGACGGAAGTGCTGCCGCACCCACCGCAGGACTTCATTTCACAAAGGAACTTTTGGCTGATATTGAGAAAAAGGGTATCAAAATCTGCTATGTAACCTTGCATGTCGGACTTGGAACCTTCAGGCCCGTTAAAGCCGAGAATATCCTTGAGCATCATATGCACACTGAGGTTTATCAGGTTACAGAGGAATCTGCGAAATTAATCAATGATACCAAGAAAGCCGGTGGAAGAGTAATCTGCGTCGGAACAACGTCCTGCAGAACAATTGAGTCTGCCGCTGATGAGAACGGGATTGTCAAAGCAGGCAACTCCGAGACATCCATTTTTATTTATCCGGGATATAAGTTTAAGGTCCTTGATGCTCTTATTACAAACTTCCATTTGCCTGAGTCAACGCTGGTTATGCTCGTATCCGCACTTGCAGGAAGAGAGAATGTTCTGGCCGCTTATGAAGAGGCTATAAAAGAGTGTTACAGATTCTTTAGTTTCGGTGATGCAATGTTCATAAGATAAGTCGTCGCACTATTTACTTTTTATTCAAAATAAAGTATCATAATTCTATCGGTAATATTAATGGGAGGTTACAATCAATGGCGGAAGAAAGAAGAAAAAGTAAAAGAAGCGAATTACACTCAAAATTAATAGTCAAAAGACTTGACGGTACCAGCTTAGATGAGGTTGTAATCGACATTATCGACGTTTCCAAAACAGGTATCGGCTTCGAGAGTGAAGATAAGCTTGAAATCGGCGGTATCTATGAAGCATACCTTACCATCTGGACTAAGGAAGTTATTCATGCATTCCTTGAAATCAGAAGAATTGAGAAGATTGGTTCTGAGAGATTTAACTACGGTGCAATCTTTATCGGAATGCCCGAGATGGATATGCAAAGAATCCAGGTTTACCAGACAATAGAAGAGAGTGTAAACAATAATTAACTGTAAAATGTTCGCAACCGTCATCAAGTATGGCGGTTGCTTTTTTACGCGCACAAATATGTAAAGATTGTCCTTGATTTATGGACACGTTTGTGGCAATATAATATTGACATTTATTTAACACATTAAGAGGATCATTATGAGAGGAATAGACACTCAGGTTCGCAAACTCAGACGACGTGTCTTTAAAGAAATAGCCAATCTGGCTTATAATTCTACAAATCTGATCGATGACATGGAAGCTCTTCCATACGAAATCATCAATTATGACGACCCGGTTTACAGAGAAAGTGTATATAGAGAAAGGTCTATTGTAAGAGAGAGACTTCGTCTAGCAATGGGTTTATCGCTTCGTCCCGAGGACAAGCCAAGCCACCTGACACAGGGCTTAAAGGAGAGTAACGTAGATGAGAAATACTACGAGCCTCCGCTTATGCAGGTAATTCCGTCTGCATGTAATTCGTGCCCCGTTAATCAGTATGAAGTAACCGACAAGTGCATGGGCTGTGTAGCACATCCCTGTCGTGAGGTCTGCCCCAGAGGTGCAATCACCATGGTTAAGGGCAAATCGTTTATCGACCAGGAGAAGTGTATCAAGTGCGGTAAGTGTAAGGCTATCTGTCCTTATGATGCCATTTCACATCAGGCGAGACCTTGCTCGGCAGCTTGTGGAGTCGGTGCAATTAAATCCGATGAAAGAGGAAGAGCATATATCGACAGTGAACTTTGTGTAAGCTGTGGCCAGTGTATGGTAAGCTGTCCTTTCGGTGCCATTGCCGACAAGAGCCAGATTTTCCAGCTTATCCGTGCCCTTCAGTCAGGACGTAAGATTATTGCCCAGGTTGCTCCCGCTTTTGCCGGACAGTTTGGCCCCAATGTTACTGCTGATATGTTTAAGACCGCTCTTAAAGAGCTTGGTTTTTATGATGTATATGAGACTGCCATAGGAGCAGACCTTGGATGTCTTGCCGAGGCTGAACACTATGTAAATGAAGTCGCTTCAGGTAAACAGCCTTTCAGCCTTACAAGCTGCTGTCCTTCATGGTCGATGCTTGCTAAGAAGTTTTTTCCTGAGACTATTGACAAGATTTCAAATGAATTGACACCCATGGTGGCTACCGCTAGAATAATCAAGGAAGAACATCCGGATGCCGATGTTGTATTCATTGGTCCCTGTGCTTCCAAGAAACTTGAAGCTTCCAGAAGAACAGTCAGAAGTGATGTTGCTTTTGTTATCACCTTTGAAGAACTTGTCGGTATGTTTGAAGCTAAGGGTATCCTTGTCGATGAGATAGAGGCAATGGATAAGATGAACGATGCCACAAGTGCGGGCCGTGGATACGGTGTTGCGGGCGGTGTTGCCGAAGCCATCGAAAAGGTTATCAGAAGGAATCACCCCGATGTCGAGGTAATGATAGAGCATGCCGAGAGTCTTGCAGAATGCAAGAAGATGCTTATGCTTGCAAAGGCAGGCAAGAAGAACGGATGCCTGATTGAGGGTATGGCCTGTCCCGGCGGATGCGTTGCCGGCGCCGGAACCAACCTTCCGATTGAAAAGGCTAAACTGGAAGTTGACAAGTTTAAAAAGCAGGCTGACAAAGAACTGCCTGATGAGAAATAATTACGGAGGAATATTATGAAGATCAGAACAAGATTTGCCCCTTCTCCGACAGGAAGAATGCATGTGGGTAATCTTCGTACC
>JAGACI010000129.1 GCA_017614185.1 Lachnospiraceae bacterium
CATAGGATTCTCCTTTGCAATTGTTTGGCGAATAATTCTCTCGCCTTAATTTATCATTTTATCACAGGGCTATTGTTGCCACAAGGTTTATTCCTTATTGTGAAAAAAGGTATAGATGCTCTCCGCAGCCTGTGGATTGATTTCCGGAATCCGAAGCAGATCCTCCACGGAAGCACCCTTGATATCGTTTATTGAAGCAAAGGTTCTCATAAGAGCCTTTCTTCTTGCAGGTCCTACTCCGGGGATTTCGTCAAGAACCGATTTGGTCTGGTCCTTGCCTCGAAGAGATCTGTGGTACTCGATTGCGAACCTGTGGGCTTCATCCTGAATTCTTGTTACAAGCTTAAAGCCTTCTGAGTGAGTATCTATCGGAATCTCCACATTGTTAAAATAGATTCCTCTTGTTCTGTGAAAATCATCCTTAACCATTCCGCAGACAGGGATATTCATCTTAAGTTCATCAAGGACTTCCAGACAGATATTGACCTGGCCTCTTCCTCCGTCCATAAGAATTAGATCCGGAAATGTCGAAAAGCCGGTACTTACCTCTTCATCCGCTTCATCCTTGCCCCTTAACAGCCTTCTTGTCAGAACTTCATGCATACAGGCGTAATCGTTCGGTCCCGCAACGGTTTTAATCTTAAACTTTCTGTAATCGCTTTTCTTGGGCTTTCCTTTTTCAAAGACAACCATCGAGCCAACGTTTTCAAAGCCGCTTGTATTGGAGATATCGAAAGCTTCCATTCGATCAAGCTTATCAAGACCCAGAAGTTCCTTAATCTCCTTAACCGCTCCGATTGTCCTGCCTTCCTCTCTCTTTAGGCGCTCTCTGTCCTGATTGAGAACGAGAAATGCATTCTTTCTTGCAAGTTCGACAAGCTTCTCCTTTGAACCAATCTTGGGTACTTTAAGATATACCCTGGATTCCTTTCTCTCAGAAAGCCAGTCCTCGATAAGCTTCGTCTCCTCAAGCTCATGAGGCAGCATTATTTCTTTGGGAATATAAGGAGTTCCCGCATAGAACTGTTTTACAAAGTTTTCAAGCACTTCGGAATCCGATTCAGAAGATGACACGTGTGTCATGTAGAAATGTTCTCTTCCGATAAGCTTTCCGTCCCTTACAAAGAATACCTGAATAACGGCTTCATTGTCCTGCTTGTCTCTCGCAATTGCGATGACATCCTTATCTTCACCCTCGTGGTCGGTAATCTTCTGCTTCTGAGTTACAGCCTTCACACTGTTTATAAGGTCTCTGTATTCTGCAGCAGCCTCGAATTCCAATGCCTCTGAGGCTTCATTCATCTTATTCTCAAGGTCCTTTACAATGGAGGAATAGTTCCCCGCAAGGAAATCCAAAGCTTTATCGACATTTTCTCTGTAGACTTCTTTGCTTACATTTCCGTTACAGGGTGCCATACACTGTCCGATGTGATAGTTAAGGCAAGGTCGTCCCTCAGGGCTTCCCGTAAGCTTCTTGTTGCAGGTCCTAAGCTTATATACCTTATTAAGAAGATCTATTGTCTGCTTTACGGCATAGTTTGATGTGAAGGGGCCAAAGTATCTTGATTTATCCTTCTTCATCGTCCTTGAAAGCATAATCCTCGGATATACATCTCCAAGGGTAACCTTAATATAAGGATAAGTCTTATCATCCTTAAGCATGGTGTTATATTTTGGTTCATGCTCTTTAATAAGGTTATTCTCAAGGACCAGTGCCTCAAGTTCGGAGTCGGTAATAATATACTCAAACCTCTCGATAAGGCTTACCATCTTCTCAATTTTGGGCGACCTTTTATAGCCCGCTCTGAAATAAGAGTGGACTCTGTTAAACAAATCGATTGCCTTACCCACATAGATAATGGCATCCGACTTGTCATGCATTATATAAACCCCGGGAGTATGGGGCAGTTTTTTAAGCTCTTCTTCGATGTTAAACATACCTATATTTTAAGAACATTTCACTGATTAGGCAAGAAAAAGCCAATGCCATTTCGGCATCGGCTTTATTAAATCTTGTTTTAATATATTAAAACGATGTGTTTGAAAATCTTCCTACAGGAGTTTCGTTTTCAGCCTTTAAGTCCTCCATGGACTTGGGAGCTTCCCATTTTTCTTCCTTGGGTTCCTCAGGCTTAGGCTCCTCATCCTTTGGCTCCTCGGGCTTTTCTTCAGCCTTAGGTGCTTCGGACTCAGGTTCATCCGTTTTTACTTCCTCAGCCTTAGTCTCTTCGCTCTTGGCTTCGTCCTTCTTCTCCTCAGGTTCAGGCAATCCCTTCGCCTCACGGAAAATCTTCATGAATTCCTTACCGGTGATTGTCTCTTTCTCAATAAGATATTCTGCAATCTTATCCATGACATCACGGTTCTCGGATAGAAGCTTCTTGGCCTCCTCATAACACTCCTTGAGGATTCGCATTACTTCTTTATCTACCTCAGCAGCAGTTACATCCGAACAGTTAAGTGCAGCTCTTCCGTCAAGATACTTGTTCTCGACCGTTGCAAGTCCGATAAGGCCGAACTTTTTACTCATACCATACTGTGTAACCATCGACTTGGCGACGTCGGTTGCCTTCTCGATATCATTGGATGCTCCCGAAGTAACTGTATCGAATACAATCTCCTCTGCGGCACGTCCGCCAAGAAGTCCTACAATCATCTCGTGAAGCTCTTTTTCGGAGTTAAGATACTTCTCTTCCTCGGGAACATGCATTACATATCCGAGGGCTCCCATGGTTCTGGGAACGATTGTTATTTTTTGTACGGGTTCAGTGTTCTTCTGAAGGGCGGAGAGGAGTGCATGTCCTACTTCATGGTAGGAAACAATCTTTCTTTCTTCCTTACTCATGATACGGTCTTTCTTCTCTTTACCTACAAGAACCTGCTCAACTGCCTCGAAGAGGTCTTTCTGAGTAACGTACTCTCGTTTATTCTTAACTGCATTGATGGCAGCTTCGTTAATCATGTTTGCAAGATCGGAACCGACAGCACCGCTTGTTGCAAGAGCAATTGCCTCAAGATCAACAGTCTCATCCATCTTGACATCTTTGGCATGAACCTTGAGAATCTCGACACGTCCCTTTAAGTCAGGCTTATCTACAATAATTCGTCTGTCGAAACGTCCGGGACGAAGGAGTGCCTTATCAAGAATCTCAGGTCTGTTGGTTGCCGCAAGGATTAATACACCCTTGGTGGAATCAAATCCATCCATCTCCGAAAGGAGCTGGTTTAATGTCTGCTCTCTTTCTTCGTTTCCGCCGCCGTAACGGTTATCACGGCTTCGTCCGATGGCATCAATCTCATCTATGAATACAATACAGGGAGCATTCTTGCTTGCTTCCTTAAACAAATCTCTTACTCTGGATGCTCCGACACCGACATACATTTCTATGAAATCGGAACCTGTCAATGAGAAGAAGGGAACATGTGCTTCACCCGCAACAGCTTTTGCAAGAAGAGTCTTACCTGTTCCGGGAGGGCCTACTAAAAGTGCACCTTTAGGTATTTTTGCACCAATTCCTGCATACCTTCCGGGGTTATGCAAGAAATCCACCACTTCCAC
>JAGACI010000130.1 GCA_017614185.1 Lachnospiraceae bacterium
GGACAGCCTATGTTCGGTGTTGTATCCATCGAGGGCGATGCACTTACATATGATGCTTACACATACAATCCTACTTCCAAGGAAGTTAAACTCTACGATACTTTCTCAGTAGCAAAGAGCGCGGATGTTGACGAGGATTGGAACAGAGGTTACAGAGATCGTCACGAAGGCATGAATGAAGTTACCGTTCAGAACATTGCTATCGAGAGCAAGCCTTACGACGGCAAACCCGTTAAGTTAAATCTTAGAGGATTTGTTTCAAGTGAGCCTTCACTTATCGATTACTCAAAGCTTCAGTTCGATATCACAGGCGATAACGGATTCAAGTCTACGGAGAAACTTCCCACAGAAAAGGGAAATTATCAGGCTGTTGTTTCAATAGAAAGCATTATTGAAACAGGAAAAGGAACCTTAATGTACTATAATGACAGCACGGTAATTGAGTTCTCGATTTATTAATCCTTTACAATAAAATAACACCTTGCTACAATGGGGGATGGAATTATATTCTATCCCCCATAGGAGGTTTATTTTATGCCAATAGAAACCAAAAACGAAGCGGTTTTGGAAGCTATAGATAAGTTCGATTTTCCGGGCACTTTTGTGGACTACACACGCCACGGAAACGGACACATTAACGATACCTACATGGTTCGTTTTAAACAGGAGGACGGAAGCGAGAAGCGCTTTATCCTTCAAAGAATTAACACCTCGGTTTTTAAAAATCCCGACGGCGTCATGAACAACATTGGCTTAGTATCTGATTTTATCAGAGAAAAAGTTAAAAGCCAGGGCGGAGACCCCGAGAGAGAGTCTCTTACCATTGTGTATGCAAAAGATGGGAAACCCTTCTATGATGAGGGCGATGCATTTTTCAGAGCATATCTATTCATCGATGGTGCGGTAAGCTACGAGTCGGTTGAGAAGCCCGAGGACTTTTATGAGAGCGGATTCGGTTTCGGACGTTTTCAGTATCTTTTGTCCGAGTTTGATGCTTCAAAACTTTGCGAGGTTATACCCGGATTCCACGACACCGGAGCGCGTTTCGAGCGCTTTAAACAGGTGGTAAAAGAGGATAAGGTCGGCCGCGTAAAAGAGGCAGAAAAAGAAATAAAATTTGTTATGGACAGGGCAGCAGACATGTCCGTTTGCATGGATATGCTTAAAAGCGGCAAGCTCCCTTTAAGAGTAACCCATAACGATACCAAGCTTAACAATGTAATGCTTGATGCCAAAACAGGAAAGGCGGTTTGCGTTGTTGACCTTGATACCGTAATGCCGGGACTTTCCATAAATGATTTTGGCGACGCAATAAGATTTGGCGCCAATACGGCAGCTGAAGATGAAACAGATTTAAGCAAGGTTTCCCTGGACCTTAATCTTTTTGAGGTTTATACGAAGGGCTTCCTTGCAGGCTGCAACAACTCTCTTACGAAGGAAGAACTTGAAATGCTTCCCATGGGTGCCAAGATGATGACACTTGAGTGCGGCATGAGATTTTTAACAGACTTCCTTGAGGGAGATGTCTACTTCAAGATTCACAGAGAAGGCCACAACCTTGACAGGGCGCGCTGCCAGTTTGAACTTGTCGCAGACATGGAACGAAAGATGCAGGAAATGAATGAGATTGTCCGAAAAATAAGCAATTAATTTGAGGAGAAAAATTATGAAAATTCTAGTAACAGGCGGTTCAGGCTTTATCGGAAGCCACACATGTATCGAACTTCAGGAGAACGGATACGACGTTGTGGTAGTTGATAACCTTTGCAATTCATCAGAGGAATCACTTAGAAGAGTAGCAAAGATTACTGGCAAAGAGATTCCTTTTTACAAGGTTGATATCCTTGATAAAGAGGAGTTAAGCAAGGTTTTTGACAAGGAAAAACCGGATGCCGTTATTCACTTTGCAGGCCTTAAGGCAGTTGGCGAATCCGTTGCAAAGCCTTATGAATATTATAACAACAACATCACAGGCACACTTTGCCTCGTAGATGTAATGCGTAATCACAATGTGAAAAATATCATTTTCTCATCATCCGCAACAATCTACGGTGACCCCGCAATCATTCCCATCACAGAGGAATGCCCCAAGGGCACCTGCACCAACCCTTACGGCTGGACCAAGTGGATGCTTGAGCAGATTTTGACAGATATACAGAAAGCCGATCCCGAGTGGAACGTTGTTTTACTTCGTTACTTTAACCCCATCGGCGCTCACAAGTCAGGAACAATCGGTGAGAACCCGAACGGTATCCCCAACAACCTTATGCCTTACGTAACACAGGTTGCTGTCGGTAAGCTTAAAGAGCTCGGAGTATTCGGTAACGACTACGATACACCCGACGGAACAGGCGTCAGAGACTTTATCCACGTAGTTGACCTTGCAAAAGGACATGTTAAGGCGCTTAAGAAGATTGAGGATAAGTCGGGACTTAACATTTATAACCTTGGAACAGGCGTTGGCTACAGCGTACTCGATGTTGTAAAGAACTTCGAGGAAGCAACAGGAGTTAAGGTGCCTTACGTATTTAAGCCTCGTCGTCCCGGCGACATCGCAACATGCTATTCAGACGCATCCAAAGCTAAAAGGGAGCTTGGCTGGGTAGCTGAGAAGGGCATCAAAGAGATGTGCGAAGACTCATGGCGCTGGCAGAAGAACAATCCTAACGGATTCGAGTCATAATTCTTTTTACGGTTAGAGGGAGGGCCGCAGGGTTAATCGCTCTGCGGCCTTTTTCTAATAAATAATACATATTAATGTGTAGGAGGGAGTATAATCCAATGAGCAAAAAAATCAAGGGTCAGGCTAATACTGCGCCCAAAACTGCGTTAAAAGCCCCCAAAAAACAGGCTAGAAAGAAAATCAGTACCCGTATTGCGATTATCATGATTCTTATTACAGTGGTATTCACCGCTATGATGGTCGCAGACTTCTATTCAATGTCCCGAATTTCCACACTCAACTCACAAGGTAAGAAATTCACGGTTTTAAAGGAAGACATGCTTGATACTTCCATTGCATTCCAGAAGATTCAGCTTCAGGCTAACCTTTGCTTCTATGATAGCGCTAATGCTGCATTTTACTCAAAGCAGATGGAAGGCTATATAGACAATGCCAAGGAAATGGCTGCCACAATCGAAGCAGGCTGTGCCGATGTAAACGATGAGGACATTAATGAAGTTTATACGACATGGAAAGGCCTTTCAGATTCATACATGGAATCAGCCGAGGGTATTTATAAGGCGGCTGCCGAAAACGGTGGCGGAACCGCTCTCCAGGCAAGAATCGCTGTCGGAGCCGGCGCGCTTAGAAAACTTGAGATAGCAGAAACCGACCTTTTAAATCTCATAAACGAAAAGTTTGACGACAACCTCCAAAGAAGTGATCTTCGAATCAAAATCACATGCTACCTTTGCGAGGGTGCAATCGTGTTTGTAATCGTTTTTGCAATCCTTGTTTACCTCTACTTAAGAGGCATTATCTCAAGACCTCTTGCCAAGTCCGCAAAAGAGGTTAACGGAATCGTAACCGACCTTAAGGAAGGTAACGGTGACCTTACAAAGAGACTCAATGTGAAAAACAACGAAATCGGCGACATGATCGGCGGTGTAAATACATTTATCGAAGAACTCCAGAGCGTAATCGGAGACCTCAAAAACAAGATTGCCGTTCTTGATACTTCATCAACCAAGGTTGACGATGAGACCGGCAAGTGCGTTGATAAGGCAAACAGCGTATCCGCTATCACAGAGGAACTTTCCGCAAGCATGGAAGAAATCGCTGCAACTCTTTCCGATATCGCAAAGGGCAGTGAGAAGGTTAAAGACGACGTTGAAAACATGAACGCTCAGGCTCAAAACGGTGCGGCTCTTGCTGAGGATATCAAGGACAGAGCTTCCAAGCTTAAAGAGACAACCGTTGAGAACCAGAACTACATGAAAGAAGAACTCGAAAAAGTTAGAGAGCGTCTTGCAGAGGCTTTGGAAGAGAGCAGAAAGGTTGAAAAAATCAACGGTCTTACAACCGAGATTCTCACAATCGCAGGCCAGACCAACTTACTTTCTTTGAATGCTTCAATCGAGGCAGCAAGAGCAGGCGATGCAGGAAGAGGCTTCGGTGTTGTTGCAGATGAAATCAGAAACCTTGCAGATTCCAGCCAGAAGACCGCAGGAAACATTCAGGATA
>JAGACI010000131.1 GCA_017614185.1 Lachnospiraceae bacterium
AGAATCGATGTGGATGCGATTGATATCGATGACGACTGGGAGGATATATTAGAGGTTGTAAGAAACACTTCCCATACAAGAATTCCTGTTTATGAGAACGGCATTGATCACATAATCGGCGTTGTACATATGAATCATCTGTTAAAGGCCATGGCAAGCGAAGGGGAGACCGATTTAAGAAGCCTTCTTATGAAGCCTTGCTTCCTATATAAAACGACAAAGCTTCCGGTTGTCCTTGAGGAACTGAGAAAGGCCAAGCAGCATCTTGCAATTGTAACCGACGAGTACGGCGGAACATTGGGCGTTATCTCAATGGAAGATGTTCTTGAACAGATTGTCGGAGAGATTTGGGATGACACCGATGACGTTGAAGAGGGAGTCGTAAGACACTCTGAAAACGAGGTAGAGGTAGACGGAGACATGGTTATCTCCGATTTCCTCGATCTTACTGATATAGATGAAGATGACTTTGAGTGCGAGAGTGATACTCTCGGAGGCTTCATCACAGAGACACTCGGAACCTTCCCCAAAGAAGGAGATACAGTGGACTACGAGAACCTGACTCTTACGGTCCTTAAGATGGACGAGAGAAGAGTTGAGAAGGTCCTTATAAGATTCAATTAAGCGTTGACCTGTCTTCGCTACCTAAAATATTAAGAAATACTTTCATTTTCTTCTTATTTGTGGTAGATTTAGAAGGCAGGTTTGTTTTTGGGTATTCCTGCGTAATTTATGTTTTATGATACACATTTAAGGGATTTTCCCTTTAGAAAAAGGAGAATTGTTTTACCATGAAAAAGAGTAGAGGAATTGTGACTCTTATATGTACCCTGCTTCTCTTGGCAGGATGCATTTATACCGCGATTTACGGTGTGGGTCAGGATAAGTCCGGTTCAGCTGAAAGTATTAAGCTCGGACTTGATTTGGCAGGCGGTGTCAGCATCACATATCAGGTAGTTGGAGACGAAGAGCCTTCAAGCACAGATATGAGCGACACAATTTTCAAATTACAGCAGCGTGTCCAGAACTACAGTACAGAGGCACTTGTTTACAAGGAAGGCTCAGACAGAATCAACATTGAGATTCCCGGTGTAACCGATGCCAACCAGATTCTGCAGGATTTGGGACGTCCCGGCTCACTTTATTTTATAATGGAGACTGACTCTGAGGGTAACAAGAACTACACTTCTACATACGCTCAGGCAGAAGACGGCTCTGTAGTTTCCATCTACAGCCTTACAAAGTCTCTTGACGAACTTAAGGAAGACGGTTCCATCGTTCTTACAGGTTCCGAAGTTGCCGATGCACAGGCAGGTTACCGTAAGGATGACATGAATAACCAGACTCCTATCGTACAGCTTACATTTAACGCAGAGGGAACCACAAAGTTCGCTGAAGCGACCAAGAAGGCATATGAAGCTGGCGAGACAATCGCTATCTACTATGACTACAGCGAGAACGAGTGGGAGAACTTCGTAACGGTTCCCAGAGTTAATTCTGTTATCAACGCAGGAAGCGCTGAGATCACAGGTGAAAGAAGCATCGAGAGCGCAGAACAGCTTGCTTCCACCATTAGAATCGGTGGACTTAAGCTTCAGCTTGAAGAGCTCCACTCAAAGGTTGTAGGCGCTCAGCTTGGTACTGACGCTATCAATACAAGCCTTAAGGCCGGTGCAATCGGTCTTGCAATTATCGTAGTATTCATGATGATTGTATATTTTGTACCCGGCTTGGTTGCAAGTATTGCTCTTGCATTATATACAGCGCTTGTTATCATCCTTTTGGATGGTTTCGATATGACCCTTACATTGCCCGGTATTGCAGGTATTATCCTTTCAATCGGTATGGCGGTTGATGCCAACGTTATCATCTTCGCCAGAATCAGAGAGGAGATTGCAGCAGGCAACAATGTAGGTGCAGCAATCAAGATTGGTTTCGACAAAGCTTTATCAGCTATCGTTGACGGTAACATCACAACACTTATCGCAGCTGCAGTTCTTTGGTTCATGGGTACCGGTTCCGTTAAGGGCTTTGCTCAGACATTGATGCTTGGTATCGTTCTTTCCATGTTCACAGCACTTGTTATTACCAAGCTTCTTCTTAACGCTTTCTATGCTATGGGCGTAAGAGATGAGAAGTGGTACGGTGTTGCCAAGGAGAGAAAGACAATCAACTTCCTTTCAAAGAAGGGTATCTTCTTTACAATCTCAGCAGTTGTTATTATCTGCGGTTTTGTTGCAATGGGTATCCACTCTGCAAAGGGCGAGAGAGCATTCAACTACAGCCTTGAGTTCATCGGTGGTGCATCCACAACTGCTACATTCCCTGAGGATGTAAGCATTGCCAAGCTCGACAGTGAGGTTGTTCCCCAGATCGAGGCTATTACCGGTGACGGTAACGTTCAGTCACAGAAGGTTACAGGTACAAACGAAGTAATCTTTAAGACACGTACACTTACGGTTCAGGAGAGAGAGAGCATGAAGGAAGTTCTTGTTAACTCATTCGGAGTTGACGAGGCTACCATCAATGTAGAGAACATCTCCTCAACTATTTCAAACGAGATGAAGAGAGATACAATCATTGCAGTTATCATTGCGGTTGTACTCATGCTTATCTATATCAGAATCAGATTTAAGGACATCAGATTCGGCTTCAGCTCAGTACTTGCACTTTGCCACGACGTTTTGGTCGTACTTACATGCTATGCTGTAGCAAGAATTTCGGTAGGTTCAACATTTATTGCCTGCCTCCTTACAATCGTTGGTTACTCAATCAACGCAACAATCGTTATCTTCGACAGAATCCGTGAGAATTTAAAGGCTCCCGGCAAACTCAATGTCGAGGAGATTGTTAACACCAGTATCACACAGACACTTTCAAGAAGTATCTTTACATCACTCACAACCTTCATCATGGTTGCAGTATTGTATATACTCGGTGTAACTTCTATCAAAGAGTTCGCACTTCCTCTCATGGTAGGTATCGCATGCGGTACATTCTCATCCGTATGCTTAACCGGTGCATTCTGGTTCCTTATGAGAAAGGTTGGCAAGAAGAAAGCCAACTAATTTGAATTGATATTAAAGAGAAGAACTTCGGTTCTTCTCTTTTTTTATACATACATAGATAAAATCGATTGATGGCATGCGTTTTTGGTATGTATGCAGGAAAATAAATATGATATAATCAACGGGTGCATAAAATTACACGCAGAGAGGAATATAAAGAATGTTTCAAATGTATGTGACTTTGGCAGTATTTTTGCTTATGATTGTAAGCTTCTGCCTGAACAAAATCCCAATGGCGATAACATCGCTCCTTGGTCTTTTGGTCCTTGTGGCTACAGGCTGCGTAGAGCCTTCACAGGCACTATCAAATATCGGAAGCAGTGTTGTGGTAACAATGGCTTCAATGTTTCTTATTGCAGCCGGTTTAAACAGAACACAGCTTGTTCCAAAGCTTTCCGGAATAGTATATAAGGTTTCCAAAGGTTCCTTTACCAAGGTACTTGCAGGCTATGTAATCGTAACCTTCATCCTTGGACAGTTTATTCCAAGCATCACAGCGCTTTTTGCACTTGTATGCCCCCTTGTAATCGGCATGTGCGATGAGATGGGTTTCAAGCCTTCCAAGATGATGTATTCAATAGGTCTTGTTACTGTTTCCTGTTCATATGCGATAACACCTATCGGACCTTACGTAGGTAACTACATTGAGAATAACGGCCTTCTTGCCGAGTATGGTATCGAAGGCTTCACCAATACAATCTTTACGGAGATGACAATCAAGCTCCCCGTAACAATCATTATTTTACTTTACGCTATCTTTATAGCACCCAAGTTTGCACCCGAGAACCCTGTTGTCCCTATTAAGCTCTTTGAGGCCAAGAAGGGAGTGGAGAGAGAGAAGCTTCCTCTTTGGAAGGAAGTGATTGCGTACATCGCTTTC
>JAGACI010000132.1 GCA_017614185.1 Lachnospiraceae bacterium
AACACTGTTCACTTGAACAGTTTAAAACTCTACTTGACTAAAGTTGTATTAAAGTATACAATCTTGATAACGGTTTTGACCGTGATATTTTTTTAACAAACAATTGAGGAGGAAGATAAAGTGTCCAGAGTTTACAATTTTTCAGCGGGTCCGGCTACAATGCCCTTACCTGTTCTCGAGGAAATCCAGGCTGAGCTTCTTGACTATAAGGGAAGCGGAATGAGCGTAATGGAGATGTCCCATCGATCTAAGGTTTTCCAGACCATTATCGATGAAGCTGAACAGGATTTAAGAGACCTTATGAATATACCTGATAATTACAAGGTTTTATTCATCCAGGGTGGTGCGACATTGGAATTTGCCATGATTCCCATGAATCTTTGCAAAAATGGTGTATTTGATTACATCGTAACCGGTGCATGGTCCAAGAAGGCAGCAACTGAAGCCAAGAGATTCGGTAAGGTTAATGTCATTGCATCAAGTGAAGACAAGAACTACAGTTATATTCCGGACTGCTCAGATCTTCCTGTTGATGATAATGCAGATTATGTATATATCTGTGAGAACGAGACTATCCACGGAACAACATTCCAGAAACTTCCCAATACAAAGGGCAAGATCCTTGTTTCAGATCAGTCTTCAATGTTTTTATCAAAACCTTGCAACGTTTCTGATTACGGCATTATCTATGGCGGTGTTCAGAAGAACGTTGGTCCTGCAGGCCTTTCTATCGTAATTATCAGAGAAGACCTTATCAGGGAAGATTTACCTGAGAATATTCCCGTTTATTGCAGATTTGACACACATGCAAAGAACGGATCTTTATATAATACTCCCAACTGCTGGGCTATTTATGTATGCGGTAAAGTATTCAAGTACTTAAAGAGTATCGGCGGCCTTGCAAAGATGAACGAGATTAACGAAGAGAAGGCTAAAGTATTATATGACTTCCTTGATAACAGCAAGATGTTTAAGGGAACAGTTGAAAAGCAGTATCGTTCACTTATGAACGTTCCTTTTGTGACAGAATCTGCAGAGAAGGATGCAGAAGTTGTTGCTGCTACAAAAGCTGCCGGATTTGATAACCTTAAGGGTCATAAGAGCGTCGGAGGTCTCAGAGCGTCAATCTACAACGCAATGCCTATCGAAGGTGTTAAAGCTTTGGTTGATTTCCTTAAGAAATATGAGGAGGAGCATGCTTAATGTTTAAGTATAATTGCCTTAATCCCATCGCAAGTGTGGGACTTGAGAGATTCACAGATGATTATGTTCAGACAGACAATATAAATGAAGCTGACGGAGTTCTTGTCAGAAGTGCTTCAATGCATGAGATGGAGCTTCCCGAAAGCCTTCTTGCTGTAGCAAGAGCAGGCGCCGGTGTTAACAATATTCCTCTTGATAAGTGCGCTGAGCAGGGTATTGTTGTATTCAATACTCCCGGTGCCAATGCAAACGGTGTTAAAGAGTTAACCATTGCAGGCCTTTTACTTGCATCACGTGATGTTATCGGCGGTGTAAACTGGGTAAAGAGTGCAAAAGATGACGAGAATATCGCCAAAACTGCAGAAAAAGAGAAGAAGAAATTTGCAGGAACAGAAATCCAGGACAAAAAGCTTGGAATTATAGGCCTTGGCGCTATCGGTGTTAAGGTAGCAAACGTTGCTAAGCATCTTGGAATGGAAGTTTGGGGTTATGACCCTTATGTATCCGTAGATGCAGCATGGAACTTAAGTCGTGATGTAAAGCACGTTCTTAATGTAGACGATATCTATGCAAACTGTGATTACATTACAATTCATGTTCCTCTTCTTGACTCTACAAAGGGATTCATCAATAAGGATGCAATCTCAAAGATGAAAGACGGAGTTATAATTCTTAACTTTGCAAGAGATCTTCTTGTTGACGAGGCTGCTGTCCTTGATGCAATTAAGGCCGGAAAGGTAAGAAAGTATGTTTCTGACTTCCCGAATCCTACAACAGCCGGTCAGGACGGATGTATCGTAATTCCTCACCTCGGAGCATCAACAGAAGAGTCTGAAGACAACTGCGCTAAGATGGCTGTAAAGGAACTTAAAGATTATCTTGAGAATGGTAATGTAGTTAACTCTGTTAACTTCCCTACGGTTGACATGGGAATATGCCCCGTAGATTCACGTGTGGCTATTCTTTCGAGAAATATTTCAGGTATGATTTCAAAGTTCTCAACAGTATTTGGTGATCTTGGAATCAACATTTCGGACTTTACCAACAAGTCTAAGGGTGAGTACGCATACACACTTATGGATATTGAGGCAAAGGTTACTGATGAAGTAGTTGAGAAACTTCGTGAGCTTGACGGAGTTATAAGAGTAAGAGTGGTTAAGTAAATTGCAATATAAAAGCTCGGGTTCAAACCCGAGCTTTTTGTTTACCTTTACTTGGATGCTTCATCCAAAGCCTTCATGTCATCCTGGAGTTTCTTCTCAGTTTCCACAACGGCCTCGCTTTGTAAATCCATGTATTTGATGAAAACTTCCTCAATTTTCATTCCGGTCTCATCAGCGATTTCCTGCATGATTGGCTTTAAGGCTTCAAGCTGAACGGATACAAGAGTCTTCTGGGGCTCTATATCGGCAAGCTTTGTTTCTGCGTATTTATTTATTCTTGATAAAAATGCTCTTTCTTCGTTTGTCATAACGTATCTCCTTATACTTAACCTGTGATGATTTTACCATATTTATCTTGTTTGTAACAGTGAAATTTGATAAAATAAATACTATATATAGTATTATAATGTTTGAAAGGCCTGGTTATTTGTAATATGTCGGATATAAGACCGTTTTGTGCTTTAAGACCTAAGCAAGAGTTTGCGGAAAAAATCGCTGCGCTTCCCTATGATGTTTACGACACCGAAGAAGCTCGGCAGATTGTGTCTGCAAACTCTTTTTCATTTTTGGCTATAGACAGGGCAGAAGTTAACTTTGAAAAAGGTCATGACCCTTATTCAAAAGAGGTATATGAGAAGGCTTCTTCTTTGATTAAGGAATGGACTTTGCAAGGAAGGTTCATACGAGACAATAAGCCTTGTTATTATGTTTATTCCATGACTCTTGACGGAAGAACCCAGACAGGAATCGTTGGCTGTTTCTCTATAGATGATTATATTGACGGAACAATCAAAAAA
The DNA here is from genome assembly GCA_017614185.1 of Lachnospiraceae bacterium. The sequence continues at coordinate 3,164 of JAGACI010000132.1, forward strand.
CATGAGAACACAAGAGAAGATAAAGAGATAGACAGAATCAATCATGTATATACATGTAAAGCTCAGACGGGCCCGATATTTCTGGCTTACAGAGCCAATGAAGTAATATTTGATATTACTTCAAAGGCAATGACAAAGGAACCGCTTTATTCTTTTGTTACCCCTGAAGGTGTATCGCAGAAAGTTTATATTATTGACGAAGACGATGATATAAAGGCTGTTGCTGATGCCTTTAAAAAGATAAGGCATATTTACATAGCGGATGGTCATCATAGATGCGCTTCCGCAGTAAAAGTCGGACTTCGAATGAGGGAAGAGAATCCCGGATATACAGGTGAAGAAGAGTTTAACTTTTGCTTAGGCGTATTTTTCCCGGAAGATGAGCTCTCGATAATGGACTATAACCGTGTGGTTAAGGATTTGAACGGCTATACTTACAATTCTTTCCTTGAAAAGCTTTCGGAAATGTTTGATATCACTGAGTCGGACAAGGCTGTCAAACCGCTGTTTAAAGGGACGTTCGGAATGTTCTTAAACAGAAGATGGTATAAGCTTGTTGCCAAGGATTCAATTAAATCAAACGATCCTGTTGACGGACTTGATGTTTCGATACTTCAAAACAATGTACTCGGACCGATTCTTGGAATAAAGGATCCCAAGACTGACAAGCGAATTGATTTTGTCGGCGGAGCCAGAGGACTTATGGAACTTGAAAAGAGAGTTCTTGGCGGCTATGAAGTTGCTTTTTCAATGCATCCCACATCAATGGGAGAACTGTTAAGAGTTGCTGATAATAATCTTTTAATGCCACCCAAATCAACTTGGTTTGAGCCTAAACTTTTAAGCGGATTGTTTATTCACGAAATCTAAGTGTAAAGGGATATTCAAAATGACTAACAAGCTTTACAAGTTAATGAACTGGCCTTTGATTGAGGAGATAATCTATTCGGAATCCTGTCATCCGGGTGAGGTCCTTGGAGCACATCAGGCCGGCACACAGACTCTTATACAGGCCTTTTTCCCAAAGGCCAAAAAGGTAACACTCTGTGTTCCGTCTTTGGATTATGAGAAAAACATGGAACTTGCCGATGAAGACGGATTCTATGCTGCATTGGTTCCTTCTTACGGAAAGCTTGATTATTATTATATTGTTAAAGATGTTGACGGAGAATCCAAGAAGGTATTGGACCCCTATAGCTTTGGCACTGTTTTTGAAGACAAAGACTATGAACGATTTGCAAAGGGAATTCATTATTCTGTATACAGGCTTCTTGGCGCCCACCCTGTTAAAATGGGCAAAACAGAGGGAACATTTTTTGCTCTTTGGGCACCGAACGCTATAAGAGTAAGCGTTGTCGGTGATTTTAATGACTGGGACGGAAGAATTCATCAGATGAATCTTGCCGGAGCTTCAGGAATTTATGAACTTTTTATTCCGGGTGTTAAAATCGGAGATAAATATAAATTTGAGATTAAGTTAAGAGACGGGCTTACTTATCTTAAGGCTGATCCTTATTGCTTCGAGTATGAAGACGGCGAGGGCAGCGCATGCGTTGTTTCTGACACCGATTTTTTGTGGACAGACAAATCATATCTTGAAAAGAGAAGTGAGTTTAAGGCTGATTCGAGTGTTATATCAATTTATGAGACTTCACTTACAGGTTATGGCGATAATTATGAATCTATAGCGGAGAATCTTATAAACCATGTTAAAGAGACAGGCTATACTCATGTTGAACTTATGCCTGTTATGGAGTATACGTCAGATGATTCTCTCGGATATGAGACAACAGGCTACTATGCTCCTACCAAAAGATTCGGAACTCCCAAAGAGTTTGCCGGATTAATAAACAGATTACATGAAGAAGGTATCGGCGTGATTCTCGACTGGAATCCCGCTCATTTTCCTGATGGGCTGGAGGGCCTTTCTGATTTCGACGGTACAAAGCTTTACGAGAATCCTGATGAGAGAAGAAGATACAGCTTTGGAGGCGGCCTTCTTAACTATAATTTCTCGAGATTTGAGGTCTCAAATTTCCTGATAGCAAATGCTCTTTTCTGGGTTGAAAGATATCATGCGGATGCATTAAGGCTTCCTTTTGTCTCTTCTATGCTGTATCTTGACTACAACAAGTGCGACGGAGAGTGGACGCCTAATATGTACGGTGGCAATGAAGATTTGGATGCCATCGAGTTTATAAAGCATTTAAACTCAATTTTACATAAGAGAAATCCCGGTGTTTTCACAGTAGCCAAGGAAGAGTCATCATTTGCCGGACTTACAGCTGATTTAAACGACGGTGGTCTCGGGTTTGACTTTAAGTGGAATAATGGATGGAGTTCTGATTTTATCAACTATATCAAATTTGATCCATATTTCAGGGCCCATCATCATAATGACCTGACGTTTAGTATGATATATGCATATTCTGAGAGATTTATCCTTCCTTTCTCTCATGAAGATGTTTCAAGAGGCCTTAAGAGCATGCTTTCTAAGATGCCCGGAGATGAGGCTGACAGATTTGCAAATTTAAGACTCGCTTATTCATTTATGTTCATGCACCCCGGAAGAAAACTTTTGTTTATGGGACAGGATGTAGGTGATGATGAAGAGTGGAGATTTGATAAGAAAGCAAGGAATGAACTGAATTTATCACCGCTTAATTCAGGATTGCATGATTTGGTAAAGGCTTTAAATGAACTGTATAAAGCTGAACCTGCATTGCATGTTTTCGATGATTATTCTGAAGGATTTGAGTGGATTAACTGCATTTCTTCGAATGCATGCTATGTATCTTTCTTAAGAAAAGCGGAAAGTGATAAGGATCTTCTCCTTGTTATCGCCAATTTCGCGGGTATCGACCAGAAACTTCGAGTAGGAGTTCCTCTTGAAGGAACCTACAAAGAGATATTTAACAGTGATGATGTAAAGTTTGGAGGAAACAAGCCAAGCAGTAACAAAAGAGCCAGAAAATCAATTAAAGGAGAGTTTGACGGAAGATTAAACTCCATAAAAACAGATATTAACAGATTAAGTCTTGTCGTTTACAAATATTCGGGGGAATAAAAAATGATGAACGATAAATTCGAAACCGTTGATTTTAGTTTTATTTATAATATGTCACATGACATCAGGACTCCTATGAATGCCATTATGGGCTACACTCAGATGGCCAAGAAATACATAGATGAGCCTGATAAAGCAATGGACTGTCTTAATAAGCTTGAGGTTTCGGAAGAGCAGCTCTTTAAGATTATTAATGACGCTTTTGACATGGTTCGAATTGAATCAGGGAAGGTTATTCTTGATGAGGAGCCTGCAAATATTATCGATTGTCTTAACAGACTTATTGATTCCATTAAGGATCAGGCAGACAGCAAAAAACTGGTGCTGCTTACGGATATTGAAGATGTTGATGTTGCCGATGCTGTTTTTGATGAAATGAAGGTTGGCAAAATAGCCGGAAACATTATTTCCAATGCCGTCAGATTTGCTCCCGAAGGAGGCAAGGTAGGCATTACCGTAAGGCAGGTGGCAAACGACTCAAGCGATGACGGATTTATCTGTTATGACCTTATTGTTACCGATAACGGAATAGGAATGAGTAAGGAGTTCCTTGATAATCATCTTTTTGAAACTTTCTCAAGAAGACACAGCACGACAATTTCCGGAGTTCAGGGTGTCGGACTTGGAATGAGCATCGCAAAGAGACTTATTGAAATGATGGATGGCGAGATTGAAGTTGAATCAAAACCATATGAGGGAACAAAGGTAACCTGTCATTTCAAGTTTGGAAAAGTAAATTACAGTCATCTTGATGATAATGAATCGGATGATTTTGTTACTTTGATGGGGAAGCGAATTCTTCTTGTTGAAGACAATGACTTAAACAGAGAAATTGCCAAGGATACTCTTGAAGACGAGGGCATTATTGTTGAGGAAGCTACTAACGGTGAGGAGGCATTAAAGCATATTGTTAACTCAAAGCCGGGAGATTTCCTATGTATTCTAATGGACGTTTCGATGCCTGTTATGGATGGACTCGAGGCAACGGCAAAGATAAGAAGCCTTGCAAACAAGTCGTTGGCAAATATTCCTATTATTGCCATGACAGCAAATGCTTTTGACGAGGATAAAGAAAGATGTCTTAAAGCAGGTATGAATGCATATCTGGCAAAGCCTATAAGAAACGATAAACTGTTTGAAACAATCAATACTTTGCTTTAATTATCTGTTGCAAAAATCGGTTTCAACAATTATAATTATCTTCGTTGTGACTAAGTCACAATGTGCTGGAATAGCTCAGTCGGTAGAGCACTTCACTCGTAATGAAGGGGTCGAGAGTTCGAGTCTCTTTTCCAGCTTGCGCGAATAATGAGAAGAATTAAGAATAATAAAAGAAGATGAAAATATGCTTGCATAATTTCATCTTCTTTTATTTAAAGCGATATTCGACGAATATCGCGACAATCGGTCAATTTTATTGGCCGATTGGATTCTTCTCATATGAAAATTTATACTTTACAACGCTTTTTTTCTCCCTGATTTTATGGTATGATAAAACGTGATTTAACAATTATGAAATCAATGTAAAAACGAGAGGTAATTATTTAAATGGCACAACTTTGGGGTGGAAGATTTACTAAGGAAACGGATCAGCTTGTTTATGATTTTAATGCATCCATTTCTTTCGACAGATTGTTATTCCACCAGGATATAGAGGGCAGTATCGCACATGTTTCAATGCTTGGCAAACAGGGCATCGTAACAGAAGATGAGATGAATGCCATAATTAAAGGACTTGAATCTATAAGAGAAGACGTCGATAACGGTAAACTTGTGATTACCAAGGAGTATGAGGACGTTCATTCCTTTGTTGAAGCCAATCTTATAGACAGAATCGGAGATGCAGGCAAGAAACTTCACACAGGAAGAAGCCGAAACGATCAGGTTGCTCTCGATATGAGATTATATGTGAGAGCGGCAATCAAAGAAACCGATGAAGCACTTTACTCTTTGCTTACTGTTATTCTTGATACAATGGAGAAGAATCTTGACACATATATGCCGGGATTCACACATCTTCAGAAGGCTCAGCCCACAACACTTGCTCATCATTTCGGAGCATATTTTGAAATGTTTAAGCGTGACAGGGCAAGAATGCATGATATTTTTGAAAGAATGAATTACTGTCCTTTAGGTGCCGGTGCTCTGGCAGGAACTACTTATCCTTTGGACAGATTCTATACAGCCAAACTTCTTTCATTTTACGGTCCTACACTTAATTCAATGGATTCCGTATCTGACAGGGATTACGTTATTGAGTATCTTTCGGCACTTTCCCTTGTCATGATGCATCTTTCGAGATTCAGTGAAGAAATTATCATCTGGAATTCCAATGAATACAGATTTATTGAGATTGACGATGCTTATTCAACAGGCAGTAGTATCATGCCTCAGAAAAAGAATCCCGATATTGCTGAACTTGTAAGAGGTAAAACCGGAAGAGTATATGGCGCTTTGATGAGCCTTCTTACAACAATGAAGGGCATTCCTCTTGCTTACAACAAAGACATGCAGGAAGATAAAGAGCTCACTTTCGACGCGATTAAGACTGTTAATGACTGTCTTACACTTTTCACGGGAATGCTTGCAACAATTAAGTTTAACAAGTCTGTTATGGCAAAATCTGCAATGAACGGATTTACCAATGCGACTGATGCGGCAGACTATCTTGTTAAAAAAGGCATGCCTTTCAGAGATGCACATTCAGTTATCGGAAGACTTGTTCTTTACTGTATTGACAAGAACTGCTCCATTGAAGATTTAAAGATTAATGAGCTTAAAGATATCTGTGAACTGTTTGATGATGATATCTATGATGCAATAAGTCTTGAGACATGTGTCGAGAGACGAACTACGGTCGGAGCTCCCGGAAGGGACTCCATGAAGAAAGTTATTGATATCGAGAGAGACTATCTCGAAACTGATAAATAAAAAAGAGGAGAATGAAAAAATGAGTAACAAATTACGTGTTGGTATCTTAGGCGGCACCGGCATGGTAGGACAGAGGTTTATAAGCCTTTTGGAAAACCATCCCTGGTTTGAAGTAACAACAATTGCGGCAAGCCCCCGTTCCGCAGGCAAGACCTACGAAGAAGCAGTAGGCGACAGATGGAAGATGGACACTCCGATGCCTGAGGCAGTAAAGAAAATCGTTGTTATGAATGTCAACGAAGTTGAGAAGGTTGCAGCTGAAGTTGATTTTGTATTCAGTGCCGTAGACATGACAAAGGATGAGATTAAGGCTATTGAGGAAGCTTATGCAAAGACAGAGACTCCCGTAGTTTCCAATAACTCAGCTCATCGTTGGACACCTGATGTTCCCATGGTAGTTCCGGAAATCAATCCTGAGCACATGAAGGTAATTGACTTCCAGAAGAAGAGACTCGGAACAACAAGAGGATTTATCGCTGTTAAGCCTAACTGCTCAATTCAGAGCTATGCACCTGTTCTTACAGCATGGAAAGAGTTCGAGCCTTACGAAGTTGTTGCCACAACTTATCAGGCAATCTCCGGTGCAGGCAAGACCTTTAAGGATTGGCCCGAGATGGTTGGAAACATCATTCCTTACATCGGAGGAGAAGAGGAAAAGAGCGAAAAAGAGCCTTTAAGAATCTGGGGCGAAATCAAAGACGGACAGATTGTTCCTGCAACAAGTCCCGTTATTACCTGCCAGTGTATAAGAGTTCCCGTTTTAAACGGACATACAGCTGCTGTATTTGTTAAGTTTAAAAAGAAACCCACCAAAGAACAGCTTATCGAGAAACTTGTAAGCTTTAAGGGGGCTCCTCAGGAACTTAACCTTCCCAGCGCTCCTAAGCAGTTCATCCAGTATCTTGAAGAGGACAACAGACCTCAGGTTGCTTTGGACGTTAACTACGAAAACGGTATGGGCGTTTCTGTAGGCCGACTCAGAGAAGATACGGTTTATGACTGGAAGTTTGTCGGACTTTCACATAACACTGTAAGAGGTGCCGCAGGCGGAGCAGTTTTATGTGCAGAACTTCTTAAAGCACAGGGATATATCACAGCTAAGTAATAAATTAAACTTTTGGAGGCATTTTATTCGATGGATGAGATTCGCTATAAGCTTGAATTATTAAAGGC
>JAGACI010000133.1 GCA_017614185.1 Lachnospiraceae bacterium
GCATTCCCTAATGACGGACTTTTCCCGAAGAGAGGAAAAGAACTAAAGTTTACCGTTAACGGAAAGCCCAGAATTGTCAGAGGTTTGCCCGGTGAAGCCGCTGTTATTACCGTAAACGGACAGGAAGCGGATATTCATACTCCGATTCATTCCAATGATGTTATTATGGTTACCGAATCAACAGCAGGTGACCCTGCAAAGCAGAAGCTTGAAGATCTTGCTGAATTCAAAGATACTTTAAAACTTGTTGTCGATGAAAAAGAGATTAAGATTCCCAGATATGCTTCTGTAAACAAGGAGCTTAAGACAGGTTCTTACGAAATTCAATCGGGAGATGAGATTGAATTCCTTGATTACTGTACAGTTGCTCAGCTTCTTGAGTTTATGGATCTTACTTTAGATTACAAAACACGTGTTATCGTTAACAACAAGGTTGCTCATGATGACACAAAGATATACGAAAACTTCTCTGTTGAGCTGGTTTCAGGCGTTAATGACGGCAGTGATTACCATGCATCTTCTTCGGATGAGTATGATTCTTATGAAGAGGATGCTGAAGAATCGGTTGACGAGTCCGACACTCAAAATGAAGGACAAGAGACCGAAAATGAAGGAAAAGCTGCAAAAAATAGCACCATTTTGACCGTATTGGTCAATAAAAACCCTGTAACCCTTAAAGGAAAACAGAGTTATGTCTTTGTAGACATATTTGAATACATCAATTTCGATACATCCAGTATGAAAGGTGAAGGCCTGGTAACTACCTTGAACGGCGAAAATGCTGAATATATGGCACCTTTAAAGGATGGCGACGTAATTGAGGTATACTGGAAAATGTAGTAATAAGGAGGCTTTATGCGGGTTTGCAGTTTAGCCAGCGGAAGCAGCGGCAATTGTATATATGTGGGCTCTGATGACACACACATTCTTGTTGATGTAGGTGTTTCGGGCAAGAAAACCGAATGCGGATTAGCAGGAATAGATTTATCGCTTTCAGATATAGATGCCATTGTTTTAACACATGAGCATGCCGATCATGTGTCAGGACTTGGAGTAATCAGCAGGAAATACGGAATCCCGATTTATGCAACGGGCGGAACGATTGAAGCCCTTTGGGATAGCAGTAGTCTTGGGGAGGTTGATTCCTCCCTTTTTAATGAAATAACACCGGATGTTCCGTTTCAAATAAAGGATTTGGGACTTGTTCCCATTAAGATTTCCCATGATGCCGCTGAGCCTGTGGGATATAAGATAAATAACGGCAATAAGAGCTTTGGCCTTGTAACAGACTTAGGTTATTATAATGACTATATAGTTGATTATTTAAAGGGCACGGATGCTGTTTTGCTTGAAGCAAATCATGACATCAATATGGTTCAGGTTGGCCCTTATCCCTATTACCTGAAACAGAGAATTCTTTCCGACAGAGGTCACCTTTCAAATGAAAACTGTGGAAGGCTCTTAAGCAGGATTCTTCATGACAATATGAAGCAGATTATATTGGGACATTTAAGCCACGAGAATAATCTTCCCGAACTGGCATATGAAACTGTGAGAGTTGAGATTACTCTTGGTGATAATCCTTACAAAGCGGATGATTTTCCAATAATGGTTGCAAAGCGAGGCGAGGCCTCCAAACTAATAAATCTATAATGACGAGGAGTGGAAGTATGAAGAAGATTATTATTACGGTTGTAGGTAAAGACACAGTCGGAATTATCGCAAAGGTTTGTGCTTATCTTGCAGACAGAAGTATCAATATCCTTGATATTTCTCAGACCATTGTATCCGGATATTTCAATATGATGATGATTGTCGATATGACCAAAGCAACTGTTCATTTCAGTGAGATGTGCGATGAACTTGATAAAGTTGGTGAAGAGATGGGCGTATCCGTCAAGTGTCAAAAAGAAGAGATTTTTGACATGATGCATCGAGTATAAATGACGGAGGTAGCTTAAATGATTAACCAGCGCGAGGTTTTGGAAACCAACGCCATGATTGAAAAGGAGAACCTTGATGTCAGAACCATTACAATGGGCATCAGTCTTCTTGATTGTATTGATGGCGATTTGGAAACACTTAAAAAGAATATATACAACAAGATTTATGAGTCTGCGAAGAACCTTGTTGAAGTCGGTGACTATATAGCAAAGGAATACGGTGTTCCTATCGTTAACAAACGAATTTCCGTAACTCCGATCGGACTTGTTGGCGGTGCAGCATGTAAGACCCCGTCGGATTTCGCTCAGATTGCCAAGACTCTTGATAAGGTTGCCAAAGATATTGGAGTAAACATTATCGGTGGATATTCTGCTTTGGTTTCTAAAGGAATGACAAAGGCAGATGAACTACTTATAAAATCGATTCCTGAAGCTTTGTCAACAACCGAATGTGTTTGCAGTTCTGTAAATGTCGGCTCAACCAAGACAGGAATCAACATGGATGCTGTTAAGTTAATGGGTGAGATTATCAAAGAGACAGCTGAGGTTACAAAAGATAACGATTCAATCGGCTGTTCCAAGCTTGTAGTCCTTTGCAATGCCCCTGATGACAACCCATTCATGGCAGGAGCTTTTCACGGCGTTACTGAGGCAGACAGAATTATTAATGTCGGCGTAAGCGGCCCCGGCGTTGTCAAAACTGCACTTGAAAAGGTACGTGGCGAGGACTTTGAAACACTCTGTGAAACAATCAAAAAGACTGCATTTAAGGTTACAAGAGTAGGCCAGCTTGTTGCCAAGGAAGCTTCAAAAAGACTTGGAGTACCTTTTGGTATCGTAGATCTTTCACTTGCTCCGACACCTGCTGTAGGAGATTCTGTTGCTGATATTCTATGTGAAATCGGACTTGAAAGACCCGGTGCACCCGGAACAACAGCAGCACTTGCTCTTCTTAATGATCAGGTCAAAAAGGGCGGTGTTATGGCTTCCTCATATGTCGGAGGATTAAGCGGAGCATTTATACCTGTAAGTGAAGATCAGGGCATGATTGATGCCGTAAAAGAGAATGCTTTAACACTTGAAAAACTTGAGGCTATGACCTGCGTTTGCTCTGTCGGACTTGACATGATTGCAATTCCCGGTGATACAAAAGCAACAACCATTTCGGGAATCATTGCCGATGAGATGGCAATCGGAATGGTTAACCAGAAGACAACGGCGGTCAGAGTTATTCCTGTCGTTGGTAAGGGAGTCGGAGAGGAAGCTGTGTTTGGAGGATTGTTTGGCTATGCGCCTATCATGCCTGTCAACACGTTCTCCTGTGATGCATTTATAAACAGAGGCGGAAGAATTCCCGCCCCGATTCATAGCTTTAAGAACTAAGATTAGATTTTTAATACGGGGGATGCGAAATCAGATTTGATTTCCACCCCGTATTTTTGTTTGATTTTCCAATTATAGATATCTGCAGATATTAAATCTATATTTAATAAATTGATATCTTCCGGATCTGATAACAACTTTGTGTCTTCCGCTTTATATATAACGGGACATTTTGCATTTTCCTTGATTTCTTTTAATAAACCGGATGATTCATCTTTAAAACCAAGTACATGCACATAGGGGAGATGCTTTTTGGAAGACAGTTCTTTGTAACTGTCTTTTCTTATATCAAGAAGGATATGTAACATCGCTCTTGATACATGTGAATGTGTGACGTTTCTTGTCTTAACCAGCGCAGTAAAATCTTCATAGCCGTTATACTGTGGTATGAGATTTGTGATTCTGTCTGAAAGGGATCGGTCGATTCCAAGAATGTCCTCAAAACCAGTTTTGCTTTTAAGCTTAAGCATATGATAAAGCTCATTGGAAAAATCATCCTGACATAAGGGCCCTTTTTTCTCGAAGGATTCTTTCATTATATTAAATGCATTTTCAGGGATATGTTCCTTGCATCCCTTAAGCCCTTCTTCGCTTAACGCTTTTCTTACAGCAGAAGCGGAAGAGAATGTGTCGGAATCATTTGCAAGCTTATCCGAAGCATATGAACCAAGCCTTGTGATTCCAAAAGGAGACATATTGCTTCCAAGCCGGTAGATTGCATTTATATATTCGATTCCTAAAATATTGTTGGGAGTCATAATATCGTCATCACCGACTATCTCAGACATAGCGCCCGCATAACTCTTGCCGTCTTTAAAACAATCGTTGATTAAATCTTTGGATGTTTCCTTGGCATTTCTTATTTTAGAGGCAGCAATTTCCAGCTCTTCGGTATATTTTGACTCCATACCAAAACACATGTTATTAATTATGCCGAGACAATCGAGCGTTCCAACGCTTCCCAAAGCATATCCTTCGGCTGAAGAGGTTGCATAGGGAACGGGTATTTCCACGACCATGTCGGCGCCTTCAGATAAAGCCATACGAGTCCTGGTCATTTTGTCAAAGAATGCGGGTACGCCCCGTTGACAAAAGTTGCCGCTTAAGGCTACTATTATATAGTCTGCGCCCGTGGCCTTTTTGACCATGGCGAGATGATATTTATGTCCTTTGTGAAAAGGGTTATATTCTGCAGCAATTCCTGCCACTTTCATACGTTTTTCTCCCTGACATTTCATTTTGTACTTCGAAAGATACAATAAATATGGGGCTTTTTGCTTGTTGCGTAATTTTGTATCTAGTATAATATATCTGTCTTGAAAAATGAAGTCAAAGGTTGACTTGGGAGGAAGTATATGGCTTATATTGACAGAATAAAGGAAAGAGCTAAAGAAAATAAGAAAACGATTGTATTGCCCGAAAGTAATGACGAAAGAACATTGCTTGCGGCTGCTGCAATCATGAGAGAAGATATTGCTAATCTTATCCTGATTGGTAATCCTGAAGAGATTAAGAGAAACGAAGAGAGACTTCGTATCGATCTTGATGATGTAGTTAAGATTGATAACAAAAACTGTGATAAGATTGACGAGTATGCAAACATACTCTATGAAGCAAGAAAGCATAAAGGCATGACCTTAGAAGCTGCAAAAGAGATTCTTATCAATGATGAGATGATGTTTGCAGTTGTAATGGTTAAAGCTGATGACGCTGACGGAATGGTTGCCGGTGCATGCCATGCCACAGCTGATACATTAAGACCTTCACTTCAGGTGTTAAAGACAGCACCCGGAGTCAAGCTTGTCAGCGGTTTCTTTATTGTAGACTGCCCCAACAAGCATATCGGACATGACGGAACATTCCTTTTTGCGGATTGTGGTTTGAATCAGGATCCCAATGCAGAGGAATTGGCCGCTATTGCAGACACAAGTAATACAAGCTTTAAAAATCTAATAGGAGATGACCCCAGGATCGCAATGCTTTCTCATTCAACAAAGGGATCGGCAAAGCATCCGCTGGTGGACAAAATGGTGGAAGCTACAAGAATTGCTCACGAGCAGTATCCTTATCTTGTACTTGATGGTGAGCTCCAGCTTGATGCGGCATTGGTTCCTTCTGTTGCAGCATCAAAGGCTCCCGGAAGCGAAATTGCCGGCACAGCCAATATTCTTATCTTCCCCAATTTGGATGCAGGTAATATCGGTTATAAGATTGCCCAGAGAATTGGCGGCGCAGATGCATACGGCCCCATGCTTCAGGGTATCGCAAAGCCTGTCAATGATCTTTCAAGAGGCTGCTCTTGGGAAGACATTGTCGGTGTTGTAGCTTTAACCGCTGTGCAGGCACAGATCACCAAGTAATTGTTTTTAATGAAGAAATACTGTTTACTATTTGCGTCAGTTATCTTAATAGTGTTTACCTGCCTTGCCGAGTTATGCGTATATGGCTCGGGCAAAACTGCTTCGGGAAAGATTGACTGGGAAAATGTTGAAGGCTTTGAAGGAGAAAATGTCAGAAATTCATATAAGGTTTTTGACCCTGTAATGGATTATGATGAATATGCTCCCGAACTTTCCGCAACATACATTGAGGCATTCAAAAGACAGGAAGCCATAATGGATCTTCCTGCAGGAAGTGAGAGCAGTTTTGCAACAAGTGTTTCATGTAAGATAGATGGCGCCTTGGGCTATATCAGGTTTAACTATGAACTTCCGGGTATTCCCAAATCCGATGATGACAAGTATTATCTTTTTGAACTTGCTACTTATGAGAATTCTCACGGGGATTCTTACATTGCTTCTGTAAGTAAGAGAGAGCGTGGCTGTTTTATCCTTTCTTATTATAAGGATCGTCTTTTTGACAAGTTTGTTATGGCTGTCAAAAAGGACGGACAGTATGTTGATATCTGCAGAGGCCAGTATATTACCAATCCCGAAGCTGTTGCTTCATATAATTATGAATATCCGACACCTGCTTCAAAGAAGGGACTGATAATAGATAACTTTAAGGTTAATAACGGATCTCTTACAGACCTTGGAGTTAAACAGGCTGCATACAATATCCCGTTGTCTTTCCTTATGGGTCAGACTACATCAGGTAATTATGGAACCATCAGTTATAACTACAACGGCAAGACCTATTACTTTAACGGCCAGAGAGTAGCAGAGTTCGATATTATCTTTAAAGCGCTTACCAGACAGGGTATTGTCACAACGGCTGTTATTCTGAATGACAAGGGAGCATATCCTGAAAGAATTCATCCCAATGCAGTTAATGGTTCGGCATATTATTATATGTTTAACGCTACGGATGAAAACAGCTGCCAGACA
>JAGACI010000016.1 GCA_017614185.1 Lachnospiraceae bacterium
CTTTGACATGCTCTTTAACGAGCACAAAAACTCACGAATTATCGTTGCGACTTTCGCATCAAACGTAGACCGTGTACGTCAGATTATCAACTCTGCCGACAAGTACGGCCGTAAGGTTGTAGTCGAAGGTCGAAGCATGACCAATATCATTAATACCGCAACTGAGCTTGGACGTCTTAACGTACCTGACAATACCCTTATTGAGGTAGACCAGTTAAAGAACTACCCTGATGAGAAGACCGTTATCATCACAACGGGTTCACAGGGTGAGAGTATGGCGGCCCTTAGCAGAATGGCCGAGAATACTCACAGAAAGATTTCGATTAAACCCGGCGATACCGTTATTTTCTCAAGTACACCCATCCCCGGAAACGAGAAGGCCGTTACAAAGGTTATAAACGAACTTCTTATGAAGGGCGCGGACGTTATCTTCCAGGATACACACGTATCAGGCCACGCCTGCCAGGAGGAGATTAAGCTTATCTACACTCTGGTTCAGCCCAAGTATGCTGTTCCCGTTCACGGTGAATACAAGCACTTAAAGGCACAGGCCAAGCTTGCAAGAGAAATCGGCGTAGATAAGGAAAACATCTTTATCCTCACATCGGGTGACGTCCTTGAGTTAAACCACGAGGAAGCCAAGGTTACCGGCAAGGTTCCTACCGGAAGTATCCTTGTAGACGGACTTGGCGTAGGTGATGTAGGTAACGTTGTATTAAGAGACAGACAGCGTCTTGCACAGGATGGTATTATAGTAGTAACGGTGGTAATGGACCGTGAGAACAATTACGTTGTCTCAGGACCGGATATTCTGTCCAGAGGCTTTGTATATGAAAAAGAATCCGATGAATTGATTGAGGAAGAAAGAAGCGTTGTTGAGGAAGCTCTTTCGGCTGCCCTTGAGAAAAACATTTCTGACAGAGGCAAGCTTAAGAGCACAATTCGCGACAGCCTTTCCGACTATGTTTGGAAGAAGACGAAGAGACAACCCATGATCCTGCCAATCATAATGGAGGTATAAATGGACAATATTCAGGTTTCTGAAAATATTCGCGGGGATTTGGCGGTTTTTACGGAGGCTCTGAAGAACTCAAGGGAATATCTGGAATACAGAGAGTCCGCCAAAGAAGTCGAAAATAATCCGGAACTGAAACAAAAGCTTTCGGATTATCGCCTGATGAACTATAATCTTCAGCAGGAAATCGATCCCGGAGTAGTTGAGCAAAAGACCGAGGAACTTGAGAGAATCTATGAGGAGCTGGAGCGAAACCCTGTCGCCTCAAGATTTCTTGACGCAGAGATGACGTTTTGCAGAATGATGCAGGATATCACCCTGGCAATTTATGCCTCATTAGATATTGAATAACGAAAGTGAAGTTTTGAAAGATGAAGGTTAAAAATTTTGTTATCACCATGCTTAGCCTGGTGGTCAAGATCGTAGTAATAATAATTGCGGTCACCTATATCAGCAAAGGTGCGGTTAAGGCATATAACTACGGTTACAGCGTTTTTGAGGATAAGCCTTTCGAGGTTGCACCCGGACGTGACATCGAAGTATCGATTCCGTCAGGTTCAGGCCCCAAGCAGATTGGAGAGATTTTATACGATAAGGGAGTAATCGGGGATCCCAAGTTATTCTGGATCCAGAATCTTCTCTCATCCTACAAGGACAAATTAAAGGCAGGCAAGTATACCCTTAACTCATCAATGAGTGCTGAGGAGATTATGAGAGAGCTCGCGGGAGTAGAGCTTGAATCCGAGGAAGAGGAAAACGAAGAATGATAATAGACGAACGCATGGCGTCCTTCCTTAATTCCTTTGACACGGGACTTCCTTCTTACCTTGAAGAGCTTGAAACTAAAGCCATTAAGGATAAAGTCCCTATAATAAGAACCGATACTATTGCACTTCTAAAGCTCATAATGACAGCCCACAAACCTCACAAAATCTTAGAGGTCGGCTGCGCTGTGGGCTTTTCTGCGTTACTGATGCGTGAATACGCGCCAAGTGATGTAACGATAACCACAATCGAGAAGTTTGAAAAAAGAATCGTCGAAGCCAAAGAGAACTTTGCAAAATATGATAAGAATAAGCAGATAACGCTTCTTGAAGGCGATGCGACCGAAATTCTTGCTTCGCTCGACGATGAGTATGATTTGATTTTCATGGATGCGGCGAAGGGTCAGTACCCGAACTTTTTCCCGGATTGCATGAGGTTACTTAAAAAGGGCGGAATCTTAATCTCCGACAACGTCTTACAGGACGGAGAGGTTTTGGAGTCGAGATATGCCGTTACAAGAAGAAACAGAACAATTCACACAAGGATGAGAGACTATCTTTATGAGCTTACTCATAACGACGAACTCACATCCACGATTTTACCCGTCGGCGACGGAGTGACAATCAGCGTAAAGAGATAAATATGAGAAGAGAAAAACCTGAATTACTTATTCCTGCGGGAAGTCTGGAAGTATTAAAAACAGCGGTAATATATGGAGCGGATGCCGTATACATCGGCGGCGATGCGTTTAGCCTTCGTGCCAAAGCCAAGAACTTTTCTAAAGAAGAGATGGAAGAAGGCATTGCTTTTGCGCATGAGAGAGGCGTAAAGGTTTATGTGACCGCCAACATTTTTGCACACAACTATGACCTTAATGCGGCAGAAAAATATTTTGCCGAGCTCAAA
>JAGACI010000017.1 GCA_017614185.1 Lachnospiraceae bacterium
AAGCACAGGACTTCCCAAGTCCAATGTTCTCTACTTTGATCTTGAAGACAACGCATGGTGTTGTGCTCGTCCTTCTGGTACCGAGCCCAAGATTAAGTTTTACATGGGCGTTAAGGGCACAAGCCTTGATGATGCCAAAGCAAAAAACGAAGCACTCACAAACGCAATAAAGGCACTCATCTAGCCTGATACAAAAAGCCTCTTCCTCGTGAAGAGGCTTTTCTTTGTTTCCGCGCTTCGGCCGATTCCGTGACGCATATAGTTTGCAAAAATGCTGTATAGGATAAGTATGGGAAAAATTAATGTAACCAACTTTAAGCGTGCAATCAACTACATGAAGAAAAACGGCCTCTCCGCCATGCTCACCCTTGCTGCGGAAAGGCTTGAAAGTCATGCCTATGATGAGGAGACCTACGAGCCATTAAGCGAAGAGGAACTTGAAGCGCAAAGAAGGGATGCAGGTTCTTACTCGGTTAAGTTCAGCATCCTCGTACCGGCATTTAACACTCCGAAAGACTATTTTAAGAAGATGATTGAGTCCGTAGAAGAGCAGACTTACCCAAACTGGGAGCTATTAATCGGTGATGCAGGAGACGTTGAAGCAGGCCTTAAAGATATAGCGGAAGAATATAATGACATGCGTGTCAGGTATGTGAAACTTGGCGATAACCTCGGAATCTCTGGTAATACCAACGAGTTGCTTAAGCTTGCCAAGGGAGACTACGTGGCACTTCTTGATCACGACGATTTCCTGACTCCCGATGCTTTGTATGAGAACGCAAAACTTATTTCTAAAGCACAGGTTACTCCCAGATTAATTTATTCAGACGAAGACAAGTGCGATGGAGCTGGCGAGAGATTCTATGAAGTCTACAGAAAGCCTGACTTTAACTTTGACCTTCTTTTATCCAATAATTACATCTGTCATTTTTTGGTGGTTAAACTTGAAGATATGCGAAATGTGGGCTTTAGAAGCGAGTATGACGGAGCCCAGGATTTGGATATCACTTTACGGACCGTCATGAGATTCATGCCGGGATTTAAGGAGATTTATCATATCCCCAAGGTCCTTTACCACTGGAGATGTCATGACGATTCAACCGCCGCGAATCCCGAGAGTAAAAGATATGCATATGAAGCAGGCAAGGCAGCGATTGAAGATGCAGTTAAATCCCTTTCGTGGAATGCGAAAGTGTCGCACTCTATGCACCTTGGCTTTTATAACGTAGATTACATTCCCGATACTTTTACGGTAAGGGAAGACATCGGTATTATAGGCGGCAAAGTAGTAAATGACAAGCATGTCATAATTGGCGGCATGATGGATAGGGACGGCAAAGTCATCTTTGCAGGCCTTAAAGATAAGCAGAGCGGTTACAGGAATACAGCCACGCTTAAGCAGGATGCGGAATACCTTGACATAAGATGCATGAAGGTCCGTCCTGAGCTCAGGGAAGTCTTTAAAGAGGCTACAGGCCTTGATTATATCGAGAATCCCGAGACCGGATTTTTCGAAGTAAAACTTCAAAATTATGATACAGATTTGATGAAAGTTTCCACGATAATATGTGACAGAATTAAAACAATGGGTTACAAGCTGCTATATGACCCGAATTGCAGCGTAAAGGTCAAAGAATGAAGGCGAGTGTCGTTATACCGAACTATAACGGAATGAAGTTTTTACCCACTTGTTTGGCGAGCCTTGCGATGCAGACAGTGACCGACTTTGAGGTCATAGTTGTGGACAACGGTTCCACGGACGGTTCGGTGCAGTACCTTTCGAAGCACCCTGAGATAAGGCTTATTGCTTTTCCCGAGAATACGGGATTCTGCAAGGCGGTTAACGAGGGAATCAAGGCATCGGATGCAGAGTATGTAATCCTTCTAAACAATGACACCAAGGCGTATCCCACCTATATCGAATACCTCTTTAAGGCAATCGAGAAGGATGAGAGGATTTTTTCAGTTAATCCCATGATGCTTTCCATGGACAATCCGGGACGCATCGATGACGCGGGCGATTTGTACTGCGCACTTGGCTGGGCCTTTGCAAGAGGCAAAGGAAAGCGCAAGGAGCTTTACGATACACCGAAGGATATCTTTTGTGCCTGCGGTGGCGCTTCCATTTACAGGCGTAAGGTTTTTGATGAAATAGGGCTTTTCGATGAAGAGCACTTCGCCTACCTTGAAGATCTGGACGTTGGATACAGAGCTCTGATTTATGGCTACAGAAACGTCTACTATCCGGACGCCAAGGTTTTACACGTTGGAAGCGGAGCTTCGGGATCAAGGTATAACGAGTTTAAGGTAAGGCTTTCATCTGCCAACAGCGTATACGTAATCGGCAAGAACATGCCGTTTTTACAGTGGTTAATCAATCTGCCGTTTTTATTTTTAGGCTTCAATATAAAAATTCTTTTTTTTATCCGACGAGGACTTGGCGGAACATATTTAAAGGGTCTGTTTCGCGGGATTGGGATGTGCTTTAAGCACTACGACAAGCATGTGCCTTTCCGGCTTAACCACATAAATAATTACTTTAGGATTCAAGTAATGCTGTGGGTGAATACAGTTCTTCGCCTCAAGGGATAAGGATATTAGATGATAAGGGACAATCAGACATTACTTAATCGAATACACCTCGTATTGGATGCCATCATAGCGGCATGCGCCTATATGTTAGCATGGTATTTTTGGTTCGAAAGTCCCTGGGAACAGGTAGAAGAGGGCGCCGGTGTTCTCCCTATGGAGACCTATTTTTATGCCCTTACGTTCATCATTCCCGCTTATGTAGTTCTTTACTACGCATTTAACCTGTACACTTCAAGGCGTACATCCAAGCAGCGCTACGAGATTTGGGGAATCATCAAGTCTAACACCGCAGGCGTTGCACTTTTCCTGATTGTTTTGTACATAGTCAATCAGCCATACTTCTCAAGAGGTATGATCGCTGTCTTCTATGTTTTTAACATCATTCTTACCTCGGTATTCAGGGTAATCTTAAGAAACTGCCTTAAGTTTTTCAGAAAAAGAGGATACAACCTTAAGCACGTTTTGCTCGTCGGATACTCGAGAGCAGCGGAAGAATATATTAAGAGAATCGTAGACAATCCCCAGTGGGGTTACGATTGCGTGGGAATCCTTGATGACTCGGTTCCCGCAGGTACTCTTTTTAAAGGGGTAAAAGTTCTTGGAAGAATCGATAACATTTACGAAATCCTTCCCGAGAACAAGCTTGATGAGATAGCAATCACCCTTTCACTTAAAGATTACGACAGACTTGAAGAGATGGTTTCAACCTGTGAGAAATCAGGTGTCCACACCAAGTTTATTCCCGATTATAACAGCCTGGTTCCAAGCCAGCCTTACACAGAGGATCTCGTTGGACTTCCTGTTATAAACATTAGATACGTTCCTTTAACGAACCCCTTTAACGCTTTTGTCAAAAGGATATTCGACATCGTAGGTTCACTTATCGGAATTATTATCACATCACCGATTCTTCTGGTGGTGGCACTCCTTGTTAAGTTCACAAGCCGCGGGCCCATCATTTTTAAGCAGGAGCGAGTAGGCCTTCACAACAAGAACTTTAACATGTACAAATTCAGAACCATGAAGCTTCAGGCCGCTTCGGAAGAGGAGAAGGCCTGGACGGTTAAGGACGACCCGAGAGTTACAAAGGTTGGTCGATTCCTTCGTCGAACGAGTATCGACGAGTTGCCGCAGCTTTTCAATATATTGGTCGGTAAGATGAGTCTGGTTGGTCCCAGACCCGAAAGACCGCTCTTTGTAGACAAGTTCAAAGAAGAAATACCAAGATATATGGTTAAACATCAGGTCAGACCGGGACTTACCGGCTGGGCGCAGATAAACGGATATAGGGGAGATACTTCCATTAGGAAGCGTATCGAGTATGATATCTACTACATCGAAAACTGGACTCTCGGATTTGATGTAAAAATCTGCTTCCTAACAATTTTTAAAGGTTTTATCAACAAAAACGCTTATTAAAAGGTATTACGGAGGAATTTTAAAATGGCAACACAGGACAGAAGACCTGCGCCAAACAGACGCGCACGTCGTGACAACCCCAGGCAGAAAGAGGCTCAGAGAAAGAAAAGAGCCATTATCTTAGGAGTTGAGATAGTAGTAATCCTTCTTATGCTTGTTGTGGTTACCATGGCAATCCGCGGTGAGGGTATTTTCAAAGTTTTAAGTAACGAGACTTCTACCAGAGTTGAGGTTAACGAGACCGAGATTCAGGAGAAGATGAACGAGACCGTTTTGGAGAACGAGACACTTAAGGGTTATCGTAACATAGCACTTTTCGGTGTAGACTCCACAACAGGTGCTCTTGAGAAGGGAACACGTTCGGATACAATCATTATCGCATCAATCAACCAGGACACCAAAGAGGTTAAGCTTTGCTCAGTTTATCGTGACACCTATCTTAACAAGGGTAACGACAAGTACGGTAAGTGTAACGCAGCATATGCAAACGGTGGTCCCAAGCAGGCTATGATGATGCTTAACATGAACCTTGACCTTAACATCACCGACTTCGTAACAGTTGGTTTCCAGGGCCTTACAGATGCAATCGATGCACTCGGCGGCGTATGGATTGACGTTGACGAAGAGGAGATTAAGCATATCAACAACTACCAGATGTGTATTGCTGAGAACCTTAAGCGTTCATACAACGAGGTTACTCAGACAGGTTATCAGCTCCTTGACGGACTTCAGGCTACAGCTTACTGCCGTATTCGTTACACCAAGGGTGATGACTACATGAGAACCTTCCGTCAGAGAGAAGTAATCAAGGCATGTATGGAGCAGGCCAAGAAGGCTAATGCTTCAACACTTAACAAGATTGCCGAGGCTATTTTCCCTGAGGTTTACACATCACTTAAGCTTGATGAGATTCTTACAGTTCTTAGTGAAGTAACACAGTACCAGATTGTCGGCGACGATGGACTTCCTTTCGAGCAGTACAGAGGCTCAGGCACAATCGGTGCAAACGGAAGCTGCGTAGTTCCCGTTAACCTTACAGACAACGTAAAAGAGCTTCACAAGTTCCTCTTTAACGAGAACGATTATCAGGTTTCCGAGGAAATCAGCAAATACAGCGATGTAATTTACAACGATACCCATTCATATTTGGGTAACTAGCAGGAGTTTTTAAAGGGAGTCGTTATGACGGCTCCCTTTTTTGATATAATGATAAAGATGGAAAAGTTTAAAAAGGTTGTTTTTACCCTAATTAAATATGTGACCGGAACGATGCTTACGGGCGTACTTTTACTTGATATCATAAGGGATAAAAGGATTGAGTACGTCTTTAAGAACAGATCCGCCATTCCTAATTTTGCGATAGCCTTGATATTTATTATTCTGGCTTTAATTGGCATGTATTTTTATG
>JAGACI010000134.1 GCA_017614185.1 Lachnospiraceae bacterium
ATGGCCGAAGACAATTCCGTTATCTCAGTTATTAACTGCTTCATCTCGGAAATCTCTGCGGTATACTTTTCCTTATTGCCTTCAAGTTCCTTGGATACTTTTTTATATAAACTGTCAAAACCTTCATCAAGCTTTGTCAGTTCATCGATGTAGCCATCCTTCTCATCAACGTATGAATCGAAGGCTTCCATGTCGAAGCTCTCCTCAGAAAGGATTTCCTTTTGTGAAAAAGTAGCTTCCTTAATCTTTTTAAGAACTTCAATCTTCTTTACAAGACTTTCTTTCAGAATGTCCAGATAGTTGTTCACGCTTTAAGCCTCCATAGCCTGAGGAGTATGATTTTTGTTCTTGTTGATCGCCATAACTTCCTTCCAGGTATCTCTCATGGAGGAAATGTGTGATCTTACCTCTTCAATGATGACGATGTCTTTGTGCATGTTAGCTTCAACAAGTCTTCTCTGAAGGTAAATATATACTCTCTCGAAGTCCTGGGCTACTTCAAAGCGCATATCAAGCGTTGTTCTAAGATAATCAACGATTCTCTCAGCCTTAACGATGTTGTTGTGTGCTCCCTGAATGTCGTCCTGTCCGATTGCAGCTATTGCGATGTTGCAGAACTTGATAGCTCCGTCATAGAGCATTAAGGTTAACTCTCCGGGAGATGCTGTGAGAACCTTTGAATTATTGTATTGTGCATAAGCGTTGCTGTATGTCATAGTCAGTGCCTCCTGTTAAAAACTTAGATTACTGGCCAAGCATGCTTGTTACAGCGCTTGTGTTGGATTGAAGCTTAGCCATAGCTGTTTCCATCTTTGAAAACTTCTTGTACCACTTGTCTTCGTAGTCTGCAAGAGCAGTCTCGAGATCCTTGATCTTGGTCTTGTATCCGTCGTAGTCACTCTTTAACTTCTTATCGTTATAGAATGTACCGAAGCTTCTGGTTCCTTCAACACTTGAAGAGAGATCGTTCATCTTCTTGTACATGTTGTTGAAAAGAGAAGTAAAGAAGTTGATTACCTTATCGGGATCGTTTGCGATAGCACTCTTAAGTTTATCTGCGTTGCCGCTTGTGCTCTCATCGTCTTCATTACCGTCGATGTGATAAGCGTTCTTCTCATTCTCGCCTGCGAGGAAGTAACCGAGAGTATTGATTCCGAACTCGGAAAGATACATTGTCTTACCGTCTACTTCAACGCCCTTAGCGAAGATGCTCTTTAAGCCATCTGCTACGGAGTAAAGAGTATCGTCTCTTCTAAGGAGCTGGTCTTTAATCTTCTGCTCCCACTTCTCGATTTCGGAGTCGGACATATCTTCCTTCTCTTCATCTGTAAGGGGTTCCATATCTTTGGCCTTCTCTGCGTTATATAACTTATCCATCTCATTGATGAGAGAGTTATATTCCTTAAAGAAGTTCTTGATCATGTCATAGATACCGTCGGTATCCTGCTCGGTGGTAAGAGTGAGACCTTCGCCCTCAGTCTTATCAAGAGCTGTGATTGTAAGGCCGTTTATCTCAAATACATTGGTTGTATTCTCAAATTTAGCTCCGTTAAGATAAATCTCGGCGTTCTGGCCCTTTACATAAGTAGCTTCGCCGTCGCCTGCTTCTTCGCCTTCAGGAACTGCTTTAAGTCCGAGTCCTTTAACGATTTTGTCAGCGTTCTCGTCGCCACCGCTGATGGTAAAGTTAAGATTGTCGCCGGATTCCTTTGCGCTTATAAAGAATCTCTGTGTCTTCTCATCAAAGGTTGCATTTAACTTACCATCGCCCGCTTCCTTAATCTGATTAAGGATATCGGAAATAGTTGTCTCAGGTCCAACCTTGATATCAACAGCTTCAGCATCTCCAAGTTTAAACTTGAAAGAAGTGTTCTCATCCAAAGTAACGTCGTCACCGATAAAATCACTTACCTTTGAAAGAGCTGTTAATTTCTCTTCGCCGGTTGACTTAATTTCACCGCCTGTGAAGTATGCGCTCTTTGCAAGCTGTGTAATCTTAAGATTCTGTACACTTGCTGTAGCGTTCTCACCTGTAATAACGTTAGCCTTGCTGCTGTCAGATACATTAGTCTTTAACTTAGCATAAGCAGATGAAAAACGAAGGTTGTTTACATACTTGCTCTGTAAGTTTTTAAGTTTTGTATTAAGGCTCTTCCAAGCGTCCTGTTTCCACTCGAGCTTTGTCTGAGCTTTTTTGGCGTTATCTACTTTTTTCTGTCTTACGGAAACCAGTTCCTTGATAACTGTTTCGGTATCCATACCGGACATAAGTCCTGTCATTCTCATTGTCATGACTGATACCTCCTTATCTCTTCTCGTCTACGAGTAATCCTGCCATCTCCCAGACTCTTGCGATCATATCGAGGGTCTTCTCAGGGGGCAGCTCCTTGATAACTTCCTTTGTGTCTTTGTCGACAATCTTGATGGTCACTCTGTTGGTTTCATCATGAAAACCGTAAACCGCTTCAGAATGAGGCATAGATTTGTTCAACTGTTCAACAGCCTTCCTGATTTTCTCATGGTTGGCTTTGCTCATTTCCTCATAGCTATCCGGATTCTCATTATTATTTGCATCAGCCTTGGCTTCTGCTTTCGCAATAGCGAGAGTAGTTGCGTCTACCTGAGGAGTATTCTCGGCTGTAAAAGCTTCTGTACTTGCTGTCTCTGGTTTAGCTACTTTGTTGTACTCAGGTGTGTTCTGCACCTGAACTGCTGTCATGCTGCTTAAAGGTTCTAATGCCATCTCTAATCACCTCCGTGTGATTGGTCTTGTGTATAGTAAATTTAATTAGTTCAAAAAAGCGTATAGGTACACCTTCTAATCCTTTTATCGGATACCTCCGGTAAAAAGTTTATAGGCATACCTATATTTTTTAAGAAATATTATCCAAGAAGATTTTTTAATGCGTCGAGGCCGTCGGTCTCCATAGCTTCCTTATTGGAATCCTGAATCTGGAGATAAACCTCTTTACGATAAATAGTTACATCCTTGGGAGCCTGGATACCAACTTTGATCTGGTCTCCCTTGATATCGAGAATAGTAATCTCTACATTATTGTTGATGATAAGGGATTCACCCTTCTTACGGGACAGTGCCAGCATTCTATTCACCGTCCTTTCTAGCCTTAAGGATTTCGTATACAGGGAACTTAACTTCGTTGTCATCGCCCTCTACGATAACCTGGATAGCTTTCTTGGTAATTGCATTGATAACGATGGGGCCCTTAAGGTTGGCTGTCATCTTCTCGATTTCCTTGGGAACGGTAACGGTAACGAGTACAAGCACGTTATCCTCCTCGATTCCGCCGATTGAATCAAAAATAGCATCCTCAACCACAGGGTTGTAATCCTTCTTAACAAACAAAGGGTCCATAACGGGCATTGCAAATGTAGGCTCCTCAATTGACTGAAGCCATCTGATACCTGCGTTTACTCCCTTGTCCTCATCATATATTAAGGTAAAGTGTGTAAGATCAGGAAAGCCAATAATTCCTTTTGGAAACTCGACGATCTTCTCGTCCGCGATATCCACTTCCCCAAAGATTCTTGTGTTGATTTTCATGGCTTGTAAACCTCCTTGTTTAATTACTGTAGTTATTATCTTATGGTGTTGCGTTTTTTCTTATTTAAATGAAATCCAAAAGTGTGCTCTTCATTACCTTTGCGGAAGCCATCAATGATGCCTGGTAAACAACCTGTGCACTTGAAAGTTCTATTGTTACATCGGCAATGTCGATATCTTCGTTCTCTGACTTGAGAGTTTCGAAGGTTGTCTTCTGGGACTGCATTCTGGTTTCGATAAGAGCAAGCTTCTTGGAACGTGTACCGTTGTTGGTAACTGCAAGGTTTGTATCGTCAAGATAGCCCTGCATTCTTGTGATGCCTCTCTCAAAAAGCTTCTGTGTTGAATCCTTTAATAAGGAATAAGCTTTGTTTGCTGCATCGTAGAGTTCCTTAAGATCATCTTCCTCAGCGGTGCCCTTCTTCTCATCGTACATGGCTTTGAGCTTGGAAACCTTCTCTTCCATCTTGATGGTATTCTCAAGAGCGCCTATTAAATCCTCGACCTCTCTTCCAATACCATGGTTAAAGCACTCATCTGCGGTAGAGTTAACTCTTATTGTCTGGTTGTATCCAACGTCGTACTCGATAACCTGAGTGGAACCTGTGATGCTGTTTAAGTAATCCTTGTTATACTCAATCTCATCTGCTGTTCCGGGATTGGTCGTGCATGCGTAATAGTGTTCCGGTCTGAGATCACTCTTTAACCAGTTTGTCTTATTATAGGTAATTCTTATTTCTGCTTCATTGACATCAGGGGTTCCTGCATTGTCTTTGGTGCCCTGCAAAGTAGCATATACATTCTTGCCAAGTAAAAGCTCGCCCGTATCTCTTACGAGAATAACCCGGTTATCAAAAGCGGTTGTATTGATAAGTTCATAAGCTGAAAGGCCGCTTGCATCAAGGTCATACGAATTCATTGCAAGACTGGCTGTAAATGATGCGCTGCCAACGATGTCATCGTTTGCATCCTTTACGAGATTATATTCAATCTTAGGCATTACATCGCCATCGAGGTCCTTATAGTCAAGGCGGATTCTGTGATACTCCATCGTCTCGATATCCTGCTCGGTAAACTCTCCGGCGCCTGACTTATAGTTCGTATAGTTGGTCTCGTTTATGTCATAAAGGTCAACATTGCCAAGTGAAGGATCCACAGTCTTAACAAACTGCATATCGTCAATCGCTGCGGAAGTCTTCTGCTCTGTCAATGTGTACTTTAACTGTGTGTCTTTTCCAAATGAAAGGGGAATGTCGGTACGATAGCCCGTGAAAATATATCTTCCGGCGTAGTCGGCATCACCTGTCGCATAAACCTCGTCTCTTAAAGCCTTGAGGTTTTCAAGGATGATGTTACGGTCCTTACTTGTAAGCTCACCGCTTGAACCCTTGGTACACTGAGCCTGCATATCGGTAACTACGGCCGCAAGATTGCTAAGAGCACCCTCGGTAACTGAAAGCCAGTTTTCTGCATCGGGGATGTTCTTGCTATAGTATTGTGTCACCTCAGTTACATCGCTTCTTAAGCGAAGAGCCCTGATTGCGATAACGGGATCGTCAGAGGGGCGGTCAATTTTCTTCTGAGTTGACATCTGGGTATTTAATTTATCCTGATAAGTCTTGTTAGTATTGATATTACTAAGAGAGTTATTTCGGATTATCTTATTTGTAATTCTCATGCCGGTCCTCCTGGTGCTCTGGGACCGCGTCCTTGCGTTTTATTTACACATCCATGTGTTAATAAATGTATCGGAATAAAATGCCTTGTTCTTTAGGCAAATTTGCTACTTTGATTATACACCTGTATAAAGAATCAGTCTGTCATAAACTTCTGTCAGAGTCTGAATCATCTTTGAAGCCAGGTTGTATGCATTCTGGTATTTAACAAGGTTAACTGCCTCATCATCCTCATCAACGCCCGAGATAGAAAGTCTCTGGTTGTTGATAGCGGTTCCGATGTCAGTGTAGCTTTGTGTAAATGTATTGGCCTTTGCAGCACCAAGTGCCACGTCTGAAAGGATACACTCAAGGAATTCCTTGGCGGAGCATCCTCTGAAGTTCATCTGATCCTTATCGGAAAACATCTTGTAGAGGTCTTCAACCGTGCTGTAATCGTCGTTACCGTTGCTGTTGACGTTTCTTGTTGCGAGGAAATCCGCATCGTTCATAAATGAACCCGCTACCTTAAAGTTTCCTGCAGTCATCCAGTAGTAACTAGCGAGTGTATCGTCACTTGCCGCGTCGGCACCCTCGTTGAAGGTTCCGTTATGGTCTCCGTCAA
>JAGACI010000018.1 GCA_017614185.1 Lachnospiraceae bacterium
GCTTCAACTCCAAGAGCCTCTGCATGTTCTTTAGTCATCTTTACAAGGTCATCATAGGTAACATGGCCGTAAATGTCGGGTTCCCTTATGCCAAGCATATTTATGTTAGGTCCGTTTATTATTCGTAATCTCATAATCTTCCCCTTATTTAATCATCAGCAAGGCTGAAAACATAGTCATAGCTGTAAGTCCTTACCCACAGGTCACCGTCAACAAAAGCGAAATAATCGGGACTTTTTTTAAGCCTTATCTTCTCGGTGACTTCTCCGGTAAATCTGTTCAGTATATATATATAATCATCCTCCGCTGTAAATCCGTATCCTGTTATTATGTTATCGCCCCATCTTACGAAGTTATCGGAATTGGATACAAGGGTATCGGAAACCCATACTATCTCGCCCGAATTTATATCTATACACATCATAAAGGCATTGTCGGGACAGGTTTCCGCGTATGTACACGAATCGATATTAAGATACAGATAGTCATCTGTAACAAAAGCCGCCCTTACACCCCTGTCTGCGAATTCAACCCCTTCATATCCCTTGGCATACAGGAGGTCCGATAAGTCAAACCGGTACCTTAGATTATCCGTACCCTTATCATAGATCTCCACTATGGTCATGGTATTATAGCCGGCATCACCCGTAAGAACATATCTGTAAGTGTCATCACTTGCATCATTGCCGGGCGGATTGAAGTGTGCACGCTTAAACCAGTCCTCCCTGTCCGTTATCTCGTTCTGCACGCAGCTTAGCTGACTTATCCTTACCTTGTTATATGAATGGTCCTTGTCGGCTGAAGATGAAATATAAGGCTTTTTATCAACATCATGGATCACAAATGTCTTGACATCAGCGGAAGAATCATTATTTTCTTCTTCTCCTGACCCGTTTGCATCATCGGCCCTCGTGTACTCATGCTCAAATATGCCTTCATCCAAAAGAGAAGTAAATTCAGCCTCATCGGCGTCCTTGATCTCGTCCGTTACTCCCATCTCCTTAACATGGTCATCAAGCATGTCCATAAGTTCATCATAGTCATACCAGTCTATACCTTCTTTTGCATAGAAGTCGATCATATCCTTATCGGGTTTAACGGGATCCCCTTTATGATCACAGAAGGCATACATGTTATCTTTATAGTAGAGCTCGTAATAATCGGTGTTTTCGGAATACTCGATCTGAGGGAATTCAGAAAAATTAGCCACATATGCTTCATATCCGTCATATGACATATCATCCTCAGGATAATCCGTCCTGTTAAATCCGTCTCTAAGAAGGCTTTTGGGAACCTTGGCTGCACCCAGTCCCATATATTCATCAAGGTTGTATAAGTATATCTTCTCACACTTATCGTTAAAATAGTAATAAGTCCGGCAATACAGGCTTGCACCGCCGCTTCCTTCTCTTATTACATAACCCATTTCGTTTATGGTAAGTCCGGTCCTGTAACCGAAAAGGTCATCGGCAAAGATATGTACATCACCGTCCTTAAAATTCAACATATATATCTGCTGGGCATAATCACCGTATCCGCCCATCCCGTATTCGATGATAACGGCAAGTTCCTTTCTGCCGTCACCGCCGCAGTCTATGTAGGCATACCTGACATCGTAGAGTTCAACGTGAAAGCCTTCATCCCTGTCGCTGTTCTCTTCATTAAGATAATCATCGACTATATCAGACAGGCTGTACCTGTTGCCCTTTCTGAAGGTCCCCTTCTTTTCATAATCGGCAACAGCAGGTTCCCTGTCAGACATAAAGGCCTTATAGGCACTCTTGGCCTCCTTATTATATGCCTTTACTGCATTTTTATCGTCAGCACCGCTTAAAGGGACCCTGTCCTCATCATCTTTCTTCTTACCGGTATCAGTCTTTCCGTCAGCCTGCTCTTCTTCCTTCCCCGTCTTGGGGTTAAGTGATGCTGTCGGACCGTCCGTTTTTTTATCCTTATCACACCCGCCAAGAATAAATACGGCTGCTGTCATTATAATAAGTATCCTTAATGCTTTAGACATATCCATCCTCCGTTTCATTCTTCGGTAACAAATTCGTAAGCCTTGAAAAGCTTCAGCTTAAGTTCCTTCATCTTATCCTTATCAACCTTACATACCTTGCGGTCGTATGTGTATAACCCGTTGCATTCACTCTCAACATCCGAGACCTGAGTATAAATACATCCACATACTCCGTGCTTTAAGTTGGGAATCACCTCATAATCATACAGCCTGAATATGCGTCCGGTCAATGCTTCTTTGCTCTTACAATCACCGTAACCGTATTGTTTATCCGGACTGTACGAATGCTCGTGTACCTGCATGGTATAACCGCCGCACTCCGATATGATGACCGGTCTCTTCCATTTATGGTGCTTTATCTTATGAAAATAGAAATGATCGGAATC
Organism: Lachnospiraceae bacterium; assembly: GCA_017614185.1. The sequence continues at coordinate 2,407 of JAGACI010000018.1, forward strand.
CACCTCTATATCATCCTGTTTAAACCATCCCGAAGCGGTATCAAATATCTTATCGGGATCAAGGTGTCTTAATATATCGGTAACCCTAACAGAATCGAACTGCCCCCAGCCCTCGTTAAAGACAGAATAATAAACTATACAGTTAAATCCCTTAAGATGCCTTATCGCAGCGATCGCATTATCGACAAAGGCATCCTTTGTCTCTTTATCCACGGGGAAATCCCTGTCATCCTGCCACTGGCCCGTAAAGGTCGGCAATGCTGTATGCTTTACGAAAGAATACTCTCCGTTATTTACCATATCCTGGAAAACCAGCATGCCCAGCCTGTCACAGTCATAGTAGAAACGTTCCGGCTCTATCTTTAAATGCTTGCGGATAACATTAAAACCAAGCTCCTTCATATTGCGGACATCGTCCTCATAATACCTGTCAGACCCGGGAGTATAGATACCGTCGGGATAATATCCCTGATCCAAAACTCCGTGAAAAAACAGGGGTTTATGATTTAAACATATCCTCTTTAACCCCTTTTTCTCCTCTATAGATATGGCACAGATCGTAAAATACGATTCCACAAGGTCAGAATCACCTTTAAGCATAAACCTGTATATGAATGGTTTATCCGGTGTCCACAGGTTCGGGCCATCTATCTTTATAAGATTTGCTCCGGCCTTAACCGTGCATTCCGTTAAAACCTCATACCCCGGATCGTCAGCATCAAGCATACCGTCTATCGGATATTTATTATCCTCAATCGAAGGCTTAAAGATCACAAGCCTGTAATTATCGCAGTTTCCTTCTATATTCATATGAAGTACGGCAGAGTCATCATTTAAGGATCCTGCCGGAGTCCTGCAGGTGACCTTCTTAATATATTTATCAGCTGTCGATTCAAGCCATACACTCTGCCATATCCCCGACACCTGTGTATACCACATGCCTTCGGGTGTATGTGTCTGTTTGCCGTATGGGAACTTGGGATTAAGTTCATCGCGTACTATTACCGTAAGTTCATTTATATCATCTTCATTTACATCCCCTGTTATATCACACTCAAAAGGCAGGTAGCCTCCTTCATGGCTTAAGATCTCTTTTCCGTTTAAGTATACCCTGCATTCCTGGTCGACTGCTCCGAAATGAAGGATGATCCTTCCGCGGTTAAAACCATCCGGCAGTTCAAATTCCCTTCTGTAGGCAAATGTTTTATCACATTCCTGTGCACTTACTCCTGAAAGGGGAGCTTCGATAGGATAGGGTACGTTAATGATCTCTGAAAAAACGATATCATCGGAATCGGTATTGTCATAGCAAGCCTTAGGGGCAAAATGCCATTCTCCGTTAAGGTCAAGATATGAATCCCTCTTAAGCCTGGGCCTTGGATAAAGATGTTCCTCCTCATGATCATCCATCTGGAGGTTAACGATTCTTAAGTCCTTTTTGATTATTGAGTTTTTAACTATTGATGCCCCTTCTCTTAAGACAAGACGCGGGGCCCATAACATATCATATATATCGATCATAAAGGTTATTATACCATAAATGTCATCTCTACTAAGTTCGAAAAATACACAAAAAAATCCCCCGCTATTGCGGGGGATAATAAACAATCTTTTAGTTGCCTGCCATCTGGGCTGCAACCTCTGCAGCGAAGTCCTCGTTCTTCTTCTCCATTCCTTCGCCAACCTCAAAACGTACGAACTTAACTACCTTAAGGGCCTTATTTACCGACTCAAGATACTTGGCAACCGACTGCTTGCCATCTTCAGCCTTAACATATACCTGATCCATAAGGCATATCTCCTTAAGATGCTTGCTGATACGTCCGTCTACAAGACCTGAAAAGATCTTGTCAGAAACATATTTATCCTTGTCTTCCATAGCAAGTCCTGCAAGCTTCTGCTTAGCTTCCTCGGAAAGGAAATTGAACAGATACTTGTCATTCTTCTTCTCACTAAGGATTGCTGCATCCTCAGCTGAGAAAAGACTGCCATCTTCAACCTTTTTAAAGAGCTCATTAAGGATGGGCTTGGGCAGTGAGGCGGGATCATTTAATGCGCTGTCGATAGTGATCTCCTTCTCCTTGGCAAGATTCTCAGCTGAGATATCATCGCGTGAAAGATACTGAGGACTCATAGCTGCAACCTGCATCGCGATATTCTGAAGGGCTTCCTTGGCTGCATCATCGCTTGCTCCTGAACCTGCAACGATAACACCTATCCTTCCGCCGCCATGAATATATGTAGCAAGGCAGTCGGCAGATACCTTCTCAAAACGTCTTACGGAAAGCTTCTCACCGATCTTGGCTGTCTTCTCAACAAGAAGATCGTTAAGACCGTCCTTATTAAGGAGGTCGGCAATATCCTCACCGTTCTTACCTCCGTTAAGACCTGAAGCAAGTGCGGTATCGGCAACCTTCTGTACAAACTCCTGAAATACTTCATTCTTGGCAACGAAGTCAGTCTCCGAATTAACTTCAGCAACTACTGCATTCTTGCCATCACATGCTATACGGCAGATACCCTCGGCAGCAATCCTGCTTGCCTTCTTCTCAGCCTTGGCAGCACCGCTCTTCCTTAAGAACTCAACTGCTGCATCCATATCTCCGTCAGTCTCGTTAAGAGCCTTCTTACAGTCCATCATTCCTGCGCCGGTCATCTCTCTTAACTCTTTAACCATTGCTGCTGTTATATTAGCCATTTATGTTTCCTCCTATGATAAATAATTATTCAGCTGCTGCTACTTCTTCGATATCTGTAGGCTCTGCCTCTTCTGCTGCGTTTGCTGCTTCTGCCATTGCAGCTGCATCATCAGCGGTCTCACCCTGGCGTGCCTCGATAACAGCATCAGCCATCTTGGAAACGATAAGCTTAACGGCTCTTATAGCATCATCATTACCGGGAATAACATAATCAAGCTCCTCGGGATCACAGTTGGTATCGGCAATACCGATAAGAGTTATACCGAGTGCATGTGCCTCCTGAACACAGATCCTCTCCTTCTTGGGATCTACGATAAAGATGGCATCGGGGATCTTCTTCATCTCCTTGATACCGCCAAGGTTCCTCTCGAGCTTCTCCCATTCCTTCTTAAGTTCGATAACTTCCTTCTTGGGAAGAACATCGAATGTGCCGTCCTGGCTCATCTCTTCGATCTTTCTGAGTCTTGCGATACGAGACTGGATGGTCTTGAAGTTTGTAAGCATACCACCGAGCCATCTCTCGTTAACGTAGTACATTCCGCAACGCTCTGCTTCTACCTTAACTGCATCCTGAGCCTGCTTCTTGGTACCAACGAAAAGGATTGTACCGCCCTGAGAAGCGATGTCCGCAATTGCTCTGTAAGCTTCATCAACCTTACCTACAGACTTCTGTAAGTCGATGATGTGGATACCGTTTCTCTCTGTGAAGATGTAAGGAGCCATCTTAGGGTTCCATCTTCTGGTCTGGTGTCCGAAATGAACACCTGCTTCAAGTAACTGTTTCATTGAAATAACGCTCATTGTAATACCTCCATTTGGTTTACGCTTCCGCAGTATGTCTGACGGGCGTCACCGTCAACCTTTACAAACCCTTGCGGGCACCTATAAAAGCCCATACTACGTGATTTATAGTCACAACGTGAGTATTGTAACACAACAAAAACCCCTATGCAAGGGGTTTTTTGTCTGTTTATGCATATTTTACGCTTTTTAGTTAGATTCGCCGACAAAAATCTTGGCCATCTCGGCATATGTCAGATCAAACGGTATCTCATAAGTTCCGACATGCAATCTCTTGTCATAGCCGTTGGCACAAAGGAATGCGTCAAAATCAGATGCGCTCGCCACAAGTCCTGCCTCTTCCACTGCTCTTGCAACCGTTACTGAGCTGTCGCCGCTGTTGATTCTTATTGTAGTGGTTGTCGATGAACCCTGAGCAGGTGTCTCCTTGCCAATTGAACCGGGATCCTCCGATGCTCCCTGAGGAGTAGGTTCAGGAGTAGGAGTCGCTGTAGGCTCCTTTGTAGGTTCCGGAGTAGGCTCTTTCGTGGGTTCCGGTGTGGGTTCCTCTGTAGGCTCAGGTGTGGGCTCCTCGGTAGGCTCCGGTGTAACTTCCTTTGTAGGTTCGGGAGTTGCTTCCTTTGTGGGAGCAGGAGTGGTTTCCTCTGCCTTTACACTCTCTTCCTTGCCGTTAACAGCCTCGAGAAGTGATGTGGATTCAACCATTCCGAGTTCTCTCGCTCTGGCCTTAACCTCTTCATCTGACATTTTATTGTGATTTAAATAGGAAACGGAAAGGATAAGCGCGGTGACAAGCATTCCTATTCCGATGCCTCTCAAATAGTATTTTAATTTCATTTCTTGCCGCCCTCAAACAATCCTATAACAAGTTTAACTTCGCCAACGCCCATATCAAGTTCCTTGGCAATAGCCACGTTTGATTTGCCAGCTTTGTGAAGTCTGATAATCTCTTCGTTTCTTCCATCTGAACCGGGATCCATAAAGTCTCCGCCAAAGTCCATAACTTCCTGTGAAGCTTCATTAGCAAAGTTTTCTCCAAGAATAGGGCTTTCCTCAACTGCCGGTGCAGGTGCAGCTTCAGGAGCGGGAGCTTCTGTAACCATCTCTGATACTGCCTCTTTGACGGTCTCAAGTTCTTCCTTGGTCTCTCTTGCTTCCTTAACCTTCTTATCAACGCTGGCTGCGGTGGACTTAAGGTTTACGGATTTCTCATTGAGCATGTCATAGAGGAACATAACCTCATTATGGTTCTTGTTAATCTGATCGATTACGGTATCGGAATACTCGTTGATGGACATAATCTTCTCATTGGATACTCTGTCCATGAACCTCTCGGTCTTCTCAACTGCATAGGAAATGGTTTCGTCAACAGTTCCTTCAACCTTCTCCTTTATTCTTCCGAGTTCATCGTCTACAAGAGCCTTAATCTCTTCTTTGGCAAGCTCTTTGGTCTCCTCGAACTGCTCTTCCTTTTTGGCGGGGATAACAAAGCTTAATATGAAAATGATTATTCCTGCCACAATCAAAAGAATTTCAAGTGCGCTCATACAAACCTCCGTGTCGCAAAAACACCCGGTTTTCTGCACCGGGTGCATTTCTTTATATCTTTACGTCAAAGCTGCTCTGCCCTTTGACAAAGGATTTGGCCGTAGGCCGCTCCTTTTCCTTGTCCTTATCCGAACCTTCCCGTCCCTTTCCGCCGTTACCGGAATAGTGATTGCTTCCCTCTTCCTTGGCGTCAAACTTCCTATTATGATAATCTGCATTGTTCTGCTCATTCACCTGATGAGGTTTCTCATTAAGCTCCTTGTCCAGCTGGTTTTGGAAATGACCCTGGTCAAGAATGCTCTTTTGTTCCTCATTCTGGCGGATTACCGAATAGTCTTGCGTTCTGGCGATGATTCCGTTAAGCTCCAATGGACTGATTCCCATAGTTCTCTCCTCCCAAAGATGTGGTTGTCTAGTTGAAAGCTATTATTTTTACGTCACCGAAACGTTTAACAAATCTGCAGTATGTTGCAGGCTTTTGTACCACCATGGATACCTCGGAGATTACAATCCTTGTTCCCGGGAAAACATCTCCCTGAACGGCTACCTGAGCGTTATTCTTGTTCTCAAGCAAAGCGGAAAGTCCTTCCATCTCCTTTAAAGCCTTGTCAAGCTCTGTGCTCTTTTGTATATGTAATTGTCTTAATGTCAGGATATGTTTTAACGTATCCCTCTCGATTTTTATTCCCGTATTCTTCTTGGCATCGAAGTTATTAAGTGTGGGCTCAATGTTCGAAAGAACCTTCTTAAGTTCTTCAACCTCTTCCTGAAGCTCAACGTATCTTGTCTTAACCTCAGGTCTTGCTCCTACCTCAGCAACGGTTGCGGCACCCATCTGTGATCCAAGCGTTTTGACATTGATTGCATTAGTCGCAACTACATGTCCGCCTGTAATGAATCCCTTCTTACCAGATACGTTTATTTCGTCTCCTGCAAACACCTTACTGTGAAGGATGGAATCGGTCGAAACATAACCGCCTGCAGAAGCCGTAACGTTCTCAAGGAACTTACTTACAATGTTGCCCTTTGCAGCAAGGACACCCTTGCTCATTCCGTTTACGCCTCTTTCGATAATGATGTCGCCTCCTGCTACAAGCAGGGCACCCTCAACAACACCCTTTACCTTGATATTGCCTTTGGCTCTTACTTCGAAGTTGGCACAAACGTTACCGTTTACCTCAACGCTTCCGTCAAAGTTTATATTACCGGTCGATACGTCAACGTTCTCAACCTGCAAAACATTCGATACGAAGACCTTGCCCTCAACCAAAGTTACGTGGCCGTCAACCTTCGAAAAGATTGACAGACGGTCATCAGAAATATCGATGTTTCTTCCGTATTTAAGAAAGCCCTTTTTGACTTCTCTCGGGCGAAGTCTCTCACCCTTTACATTAAAGCCATAGTCACCGTCGTCAGCAGGAATGATTCTTGCAAGTTCCTGGTTCTTGGTACATGCACATACGGTATTAAGATTGAAGAAGTCAACGCTTCCGTCCTCTTTTACCGCGGGCTTCGTATTTATATCCGTATTAAAGAAATACTGGATTTCCGCATCTCTTCCCTGTCTGGGTTCAAGTCCCTTTGCACAGATGATATCCGTACAATAAGGTCTGTCCTTAGAGAGGAAAAAGTTCTTTAATTCTTCTTCCTGGATTCCGTACTCAATATATCTGTACTTGAAATCCTTCATAAGCTCATCATAGGTTAAAAGCTCGCCGCCTACTGTGGGAGCATAAAACCTGATGGTTGCAGACATATTATCTTCCGCAATATAAAGATAATATGACTCTCTTTCCTTAGGCCTTATTATTTCTGAAAGCAGCAAAAAGCCGGGTTCATCACACACCGCCTTAAGTTTGGCAATATCGTAACTAAACCCTCTCGCGTCCAGATAATCGGCGACCTCAATCATTCTGACGGGCTCGCCTCCGTCAACCGGTCCATGGATTCTTACTCCTGTCCCGTTTTCAGTGTCTTCCAACTGGAAATAACCGTTCCTCATCTTTTCCTCTGATTCCTAAGAAATGCTTGTAAAGACCCCCATATAGTTCCCCATCTTTGTTCTCATCTTCTGCAAGGCCTTGGTATGAAGCTGAGACACTCTGGATTCGGATACTTCCAAAACATAACTTATCTCTTTTAGTGTAAGCTCTTCATAGTAGTAGAGCTCAATGACCCTTCGTTCCTTCTCCGTAAGGATATCCAATGTTTCAATAAGAACCTTCTTAAGTTCCTCTTTCTCAATGGTCTCCTCGGGAGAGTCGAATCTGTTCGAATTATGGAATGCCGGATTCTGCGGAACATCGGCCCCCGATTCCATGTATTCGTTCAAGGATACGACATTTGTTATTTTCATCTGAGACTGCCACTCCAAATACTCGTCGTCGGAGATTCCAAGTCCCTTGGCGATCTCCTCGTCCGTAGCTCCCCTGCCTGTGGTCATCTCAATGTTTTTGATTACGGAATCAATCTGTTTCTGTCTCTGGCGGATGGTTCTGGGAATCCAGTCCATCTTTCTTATCTGGTCAAGGATGGAACCTCTGATACGAAGACTCGCATAGGTTTCAAACTTAACCTCTTTAAGCATATCATATTTATCGATAGCATCAATAAGGCCAAAGATGCCGTAACTGCATAAATCGTCAAACTCAACCGTATAACCCAAATACATGCTGAGTCTACCCGCCACCAGCTTGACGAGTGGGGCATATTCCAGTATAAGTTTTTCACGAATCTCAGGAGTCTTGCGTTGGGAATAATCGTCCCAAAGCTTACTTCTTGCTGCTTCGTCCATATAACTGCCCGCCCTTTACTTACTTATTGCACAGTCTCTTCTTCCTCTTCAAGTTCGGCTGTGGAGATATCCTCAGCTTCATCGAGGGCTCTTTGCTGTTCTGCTTCTTCAGCGAGACGTGCTTCTTCGGCCAATCTTTCCTCTTCTTCCAATCTTGCTTTTTCTTCGTTTTGTCTCTCAAAGCGCCCTACAATGTATACGAATATACATCCCAGGGCGTAGAAGATTAACAAAGTAAGGAATACACTTAACAGTTTCTGTTCTATAGTGTAGTGAAGAAGATATGTTCTGACAACCGCTACCGCTCCGGCCAAGAGCATAATGATAAGCGGCAAACTCTTTTTGTTCAAATGTTTTTCGTACCCTTTCCGACAGTTCTTATTTCATAAACTCCCGTTTCCGGGTAGAAAACAACCGTGCGACCATAGTTCTCGCCACAATCCTCTGCGAGAATCGGAATGCCAAGTTTCTTTAAGACAGTCCTGCATGCTTCGGCGTTTCTCTCGCCAACGCGCATAAGTGTTGATTGTGAATCGAAGCTGAACATTTGGGCACCACCGGCTATCTTGGCAACCATTCTGCTTCGTACAGCTCCAAGTTTCTCCATCTGCTTAACAAGCTCAACCACACCTGTGTCCGCAAACTTAGCAATATTGGTAACATCCTTCATCACGGTGCTGTCCGGCAGCATAACATGTGCCAGACCACCGATCCGATTCACTTTATCTACAATGGCAACTCCGACGCAGGACCCCAAGCCCAGGGTCGTTATCCCATCAGGGGCTTTGCAGGTCTTCAGGTCGGCCATGCCGACTTTTATGATTTCTGCCATACGACTTCGCTTCCTTTCAAAGAATAATCAGTTAAAAGGTCAAGTTGAAATACCCAGCGAACTTAGAATTTTGTCGTATGATTCCAAATCAGGCATTAGTACAAAGAATCCGTCAATATCTATATCATCGGAGAACTGAGACTGAATAAGCAAAATCTTGTCTCCGACCATACCAAACTGGATTGCGGGTACGCTTAGAATTGCGGCTGCCATATCGACTGCCAGGAAAGGTACCGACGGATAAATCATCATGTTGGTAAGAGTCGATAGGGAATTGAGGTAGGCACCGGTGATGATGTTACTAACCTCTTTCATCGCCGATGTCTCCATCTCACCGAGCTCACCCGGTGATATTTCCATACCCATCAGTTTACCGATCAGGTGCTTCGCAGCCTCCAATTCAATAAGGAACATCATGCTTCCTGTGATGTCGCCCTCAACACCTAGGAACACACCGACGAGAATCTGTTCCTCGCCGCCCATCAGTGTGGCAACATCCTTGAATTCCAGCAGTTTAACCTGCGGAACTTTCATATCTACTTTACAGTTAAGCATCTGAGACAATGCAGTCATCGCATTGCCGGCGCCAATATTACCGATTTCCTTAAGGACATCGTAATACTGTTCGCTCATTGCATCCAAAGAATTAACACTCATATTCTGCCCCTTATTAAAAACCCGATGTGTTTAGATATCCTTCTCGCTCAATACTGCGTTGAGTTCCAAAAGTGATATCAGCTGCTCATTGTACTTACCGACACCCTGAAGATACATGTTCTTCTCATCCTGCTTGGCATCATATGCGAAGTGTTCAACATCCTCTTCAGCGAGGGTAACTACTTCTTTTACCTCGTCAACGATAACGCCGACTGTACCATGCTGTTCAAGCTTGATGATGATAATTCTGGTATCCTTGGTGTGCTCTACTTCGTCATAACCCATCTTGCCTCTGATGCTCATAACGGGGATAACTTCACCACGGAGGTTGATTACGCCCTTCAAGTAGCTTTGTACCTTGGGAACTCTGGTTATATGCTGCATACGAACAATATTGTCGACATATTTAATATCGATACCGTAC